>NZ_JBHVDM010000014.1:0-105116 GCF_042802775.1 Nocardia sp. NPDC057455
CCTTAACCCGTATTTCTGGCGCGGAACACTAGTCGTGGCGGCCGACTGCCGAGGCCGACGCTGAACCTCGTCGACTGATCTGTTCTCGCCGAACTGCCCGCCGCAGTCGACCGCCACGTCCTGCGCCGTTGAAGCGCTTTCGCGCTGTACCGGTTCGAAGCTTGCGTGCCACCGAGTGCGGGGCCTGGCATCAGTTCATGCGGCGGTGTGGTCGACTCGGCGGTGACGCGGTCCACGAGTTTCTTGGCTTCGGGGCTGTCGCGATGAGTCCATCCGAAACAGAGAGGAGAAAGCGGTGACGCGAATTCACACGCCGTGTCCGCGTCGGGGACAGAAGATCCCGGACCGGTAGCTGCGGATACGAGTCCAGACGATCCACCACACATGCGGGCGAATCACCTGCCTGTCCGGGACCTGTCGTCGTCGCCCCGCCGACGGGGGCAGATACGTTTCTCCTTACGTCGGTGCGGATGACGCTACAGCCAGGGCACCCCGGCCCGCAGCAACACATTTGCGTACGGCCGGGCCTCGCCGGTGCGCACCACGAACCGGCTGGCTCCGATGCGCTGTTTGAAGTCGTCGTGGTCGATCAACTCGGCGTTGAGGCCGCTGAGCAGGGCAGCGGCCTCCGGATTAGTGTCCGCGACGTCGCGGCTGCCCCAGGCGGCTTCGACAGTTACCTCTCCCAGGATCAGCTCGAGGATCGGCTCGAACCGGGGGAGTCCGTAACTGATGCCCAGGTCGATGACCGGCACGCCGACGGGTGACGGCAGGCCGGAGTCGCTGACGGCGAAGAGGTCGGTATGGCGCAGCGCCGTGAGTGCGGCGAGCAATTCGGCGTGAATGAGTCCGCTGGTGCGCAAAGTTCGATTCCTTGTCGAAGAGGGTCAGTCGAGGGGCTGGGCTATGGGGATGGCCGCGAGCGCCGTGACGATCTGGCTCCCGGTGGGGTAGGAGGCGTGGGTTCCCGGTGTCTGGACGGCGAGCGCACCGGCCGCGGTGGCGTAGGCCACGGCGCCACCGAGCGGCATTCCATCGGCGAGTGCGGCGGCCAGCGCGCCGACGAAGGCATCGCCCGCACCGGTGGAATCCACCGAATTGACTTGTGGCGCAGCCTGATAACCACCAGAAACCGGCGCCGTCGCATCGCAGCGGTGCGCCCACACCGACCCGGCGGCCCCCAATGTGGCGACGACGGACTCCACCCCCCGCAGGCACAGCGTACGGGCCAGGTGGAATGCCTGCTCGGGTGTCCGCGCGGTGGTTCCTGTCAGCGCTGACAGCTCGGATTCGTTGACGATCAGCGGATGGCAGCGGCGCAGCAGCTCATCCGACAGCGCCGTCGCCGGAGCGGCATTGAGGACGAACCTGCGCGCCCGCCGCGCGGCCCATTCGACCACGTTCGGCGGCACTTCCAACTGTGCGACGACGACTTCGGCCGACCGCAGCAAGTGGGCCTCGGCCATGGTGTCGAGTTCGGATTCGGATTCCCAGCCGAAGTTGGCACCGGGATCGACCACGATCTGGTTCTCGCCGTCGGCGACGGTGATATAGGCGGTTCCGGTCCGCGCGTCCTGCACCTCGCGCAGTGCGCTGAGCTCGACACCGTACTCGTGCAACGCTTTCCGAAGTCCGGGATCGGCATCACGGCCGATTCTGGCAATGAATTCGACCCGGCCGCCCGCTCGTGCCGCCGCTACGGCCTGGTTGGAACCCTTGCCACCCAGGTTGGTTCGCGAGCGCAGTGCCAGCACTGTTTCGCCGGGCCGCGGCAGCTGTTGCACCTCACAGACGATGTCCTGGTTGACCGAGCCGAGGACGACAACCGTCACGACTCGGCTCCGTCCGGGGTGATCTCCAGATTGCCGGGTGCGGCACCGGTGATCAATGCGACCAGCCGGTCACCGTCCACTTCGGCGATCCGATGTGCCGCAACGGATCTGCCGCGCCGCAGGACCACGACATTGTCGCAGATCCGCATGACCTGTGCCAGATCGTGGCTGATGATCAATACGGTGATCCCCCGCTCGCGCAGGCCGCGCACCAACTTCTCGACCGCGGCGGTCTCCCGTACGCCCAGCGCTGCGGTCGGCTCGTCCATGATCACCATGGATTTGCCCCAGGCCACCGCGCGGGCGATGGCGATGCTCTGGCGTTGTCCGCCGCTCATCCGGCGGACGGTGGTGCGCACCGAGGGCACATCGACATCCAGATCGCGCAGGATCTCGCCGCTGCGGGCGATCATCGCCCTGCGGTTGACGATGCCGAGCGGATATATCAGCTCGCGGTTGAGGAAAAGATTCTGCCATACGGCCAGATCGTCGATGAGTGCGAGATCCTGATACACGGTCTCGATGCCCATCTTGCGGGCGTCCTCCGGTGAGCGCAGGCGCACCGGTTCGCCCTTGAACAGGATCTGCCCGGTATCCGGTGTCTGCACGCCGGTCAGGCAGCGCACCAATGTCGACTTGCCCGCGCCGTTATCGCCGACCAGCGCGGTGACCTCACCCTCCGGGATCGTCAGCGAGACCCCGGCCAGCGCACGCACCGAGTCGAAGGACTTGGTGAGCTCGCGCGCCTCCAGCAATGGAATCGTCATGTTCGGTCTACTTTCGGAAGCGGGCGATCCCGGCGGCCAGCAGCAGCACCGCGCCGACGGCGACGGGCTGGTAATACTGCGAGATGCCGAGAATGGTGAACCCGTTGATCAGCGAGGTGAACAGCACCGCACCGCATACGGTGCCGAGCACCGACGCCTTGCCGCCGGACAGCGACGAACCGCCGAGCACCACCGCGGCGATCGAACTCAGCAGGTAGGTGGTCTGTAGCGACGGATCCGCACCGCCGTTGCGAGCAACCAGCATGACACCGGCTATGCCGCACAGCAATCCGGACATGGCGTAGGCGAACAGCCGGATCCGGTCCACCGAAATGCCGGTGTCGCGCGCGGCCTCCAGACGTCCGCCGGTAGCGAGCAAGTGGGTGCCGATCCGGGTGCGGAAGATGATGCCCGCCACGACCAGTGCGGCGACCAGTGCCAGCAGCCAGAACCAGCGCACCGGTCCGATGCCGTCGAGTGCGAGCCGTTGCAGGAAATGGGAACTCACGGCCTCGGTATTGCCGTGCGTCAGCAGCAGGGTGATGCCGTTGAGCACGCTCAGCATGCCGAGTGTGACGACGAAATCGGTCATATGCAGTCGGCCGACCAGCACACCGTTGACGATGCCCACCGCCAGTCCGGCGAGGATCGCCGCCCCGATGGCGACCGTCATCGGGTAGCCATGGCTGGCCAGATACCCGAGAACGGCTGCCGCCCATGGCAGATTGGCACCGACCGACAGATCGATGCCGCCGACGGTGATCGCGAACTGCTGACCGAGCGCGAGCACAGTGAGGATGGTCGATGCGACGAGCAGATCGCCGATATTGTCCGCCGTGAGGAAGTTCGGGGTGGCGATGAAGAACGCCGCCCACAGCACGACCAGGGCAAGCGGTGCCGCGAATTCGGCGACCTTGGCGAGGATCCCCGTGTGCCCCTCACGCGCGCGGAGGTTTTCGGATGCCTCTGCGGTCACTTGTTCAACAGCCCTTCCACCGGGTTGTCGAAGGAGACGATCGGACGCGGGAACGCCGCGATCTGCTGGTCGACATTGTCCTTGCCGATGAAGGCGATGGGGGAGACCACGCGCTCGGGCAGCTTCTTGCCCTGGTGTTCGGCCAGGCAGCTCTGCACCGCGAGTTGTCCTTCGGCATACGGGTATTGGGTCACCGTGCCGGTCAGGGTGCCCGCCTTGACGGCGTCGAGGGCGGCTTGGATGCCGTCGACGGAGATCACCTTGATCTGGCCGGTCCGGCCTGCGTTCTTGATGGCCTGTGCCGCGCCGAGGCCCATCGTGTCATTGGCTGAGAAAATGCCCGTGATATCCGGGTGTGCCTTCAGGATCGCTTCGGTGACCTGTAGGCCCTTGTCCTGTTCGTAGTCGGCGGGCGCCTTCTGCACGATCTCCAGCTTGCCCGCGACGGCATCGGTGAAGCCCTGGTCGCGGTTGATGCCGTTCTGCTCGCCCGCGATGCCCTGCAGGACGGCGACCTTGCCGGTGCCGCCGAGCGCCTCGAGCATCTTCTGCCCGGCGATGCGGCCCGCATCGAGATTGTCCGAGCCGATGAAGCTCGCATACGACACCCCGGCCTGCGCGGAGGCCTTCGCATCGATCTGGGTGTCGAGATCGAGAATCGGAATGTTCTTGCGCGCCACCGGCGTGAGCGGGGTGATCACATTCGTGGCATTGACCGGCACCACGCCGAAGCAGTCGTAGCCCTGCGCGGCCAGAGTGGAGATCTGGGCGTTCTCACCGTCGGCGTCGGTCTCGGACTGTCCGGCCTGCACCGTGACCTTCACCCCGAGCCTCTGTCCCTCAGCGATGGCACCGTCACGCAATGCCGCCCAGTAGGGGTTGGTGAAGTTCCGGGTAACGATCGCGATCTTGAAATCGCCATCGCTCCCGTCCTGTCCACCGCGACCGCAGGCAGCGGCGGCAAGCGCGCCGATGAGGACAAGCGGCACCATTGCGCGCCTGAATCGAGCATCCATCGTCAGTTCGACCTATCCATCTCAGGTATCAACTCGTGTTGATCAACGCGAGTTGATGAGTAGTGTGTGACCCGAGTCACCGGCTGTCAAGTCACTCGCGCGGAGTGCTTGGATGGGCGGTCAGAGCAAGGAGCGATTTCCGATGGCAGTCACACGAGCCGACGTGGCACGGCTGGCCGGTACGTCACCGGCGCTGGTGAGCTATGTGCTCAACGGCGGACCGCGGCAGGTCGCGCCCGCGACCAAGGCCCGGATCGAAGCGGCCATCGCCGAACTCGGCTACCGGCCCAATATGTCCGCGCGCAGCCTGCGCATGAACCGAGGACATGCGCTGGGCATGGTAATTCCGGACGGCGCCAACCCGTTCTTCGCCGAACTGTCCGCAGTGATCGAGGCGGCTGCCTTCGCGCGGGGATATCCGCTTTTCGTCGGCAATGCCGCCGGTGACGAAGATCGCGAACGCGCCTATGTGCGCACCTTCATAGATCGCAGAGTCGAAGGGCTGCTGGCGATTTCGTCGTCCTGGAAGACCGGGATCGCCGACGCCTGTGAGGAGGCCGGCATGGTGTTGGTGGCACTGGACCGCGTCATCGATCCGGCGCGTTGCGCGCACGTCATGTGCGATTCGGTCGCAGGTGCGGAACAAGCCGTCGCCCATCTCATCGGACACGGCCACCGCGAAATCGCCTGCCTGAGCGGCCCGCACGTGTCCACTGCCGAGGACCGCGTGCAGGGCTACCGAAATGCTCTGGCGGCAGCAGGACTCGCCGAAGGGCGTATCGTGCGCACGGATTTCGGCGGTGCTGCGGGCTACCGCGCATTGGCCGACCTCATGGCCGATTCGCGCCGCCCCACAGCGATTTTCGTGACCAGCGACCTGCAGGCAATGGGTATGCTTCGCGCCGCCTACGATGCCGGGCTGCGAGTCCCCGACGACCTCGCGGTGGTCGCCTTCGATGGAATCGAATACTCCCGCTACACCCGCCCGGGCCTGACCACGATGGCCCAGCCCACCCGTCGCATGGGCGAGACAGCGATTGATCTGCTGTTACGACAGCTCGACGAACACATGCCCCGCCCCGGAGTGGTAAATCTCGAAGCAGTACTTCACACCCGGGGTTCATGCGGTTGTCCCGACGAATTCTGAGCTACTGGTGGTCGCCCCGTTCCTCGGCCAAGCCGCCGCCGCCGGACAGCGCGAAGTGGTGGCGTTGGCGCAGCGGTTGATCACCGCCCGGCGGCCTGGCCGTCCGAGCGCGGACTGCGGATCGGCTGCCAGCGGCTGAACTCTGTCGAGCTGTCGCTCCAGGTCGACGACGCTCATCGCAAATGGTCCATCCGGCAGGGGCGGCACACCCCGGTTGCGAGGCTGCCGAGCGCAGAATTCACTGGGTTGCTCGCCGGATACAGGCGCCGAGGTGAACCCTTGCCGATGCTTCCCGAGCATTGGGTCCGGCGGCGGATCGCGCAGGGCTGGTCACCGCAGGATCCGCTGCTGCCGATCGCGCTGGGAGTCTTGGCGCGGCAAGCAGGGTTCACACAGTTCCAGACCGACTGGCTGCCACCTCTGCGCGTCCGCCTCGAGGCAACCCTGGATCAGGTCGGCGCCGAGCGGCAGTTCGCCCGAAATGCCGCCGCGGTCGAGCGGGCCGACAACGGCGACCAGACTTCGTGGACGGTTCCGCTCGATCGTGAACAGGCGCGAGCCGTTGTCGGAATCGTTCGCACCGGCGCGATCACGCTCTTGGCGGCCTTGTCTGGAATGAGGTCCAGTGAGTTGATGAAACTCGAAGTCGGCTGCTGTCGACCACCGGAAAATTGCGGGCCGGACCTCGTGCGATATCGGTTGGCCAGTCGCGTGGTCAAAGGCCAGAAACTTGGCGGAGTCCCGGATGAATGGGTGGTCATCGAACCCGCCTACCGGGCCGCCCAACTGCTTGAGCGACTGCACGAGGACCCCGAGCCAGGCGCGCCCCTGCTGGGCAGGTTCGCCTTCGACGTCCGCCTGACCTGGCTGCGCAACTGGGTCAATGGATCCGCCGGCCAGCGGCTCGGCCTTGCCCCGATCCCCGACAGCCCAGTGAGCCTGCGCGCCCTGCGCCGCACTCTGGCCATCGAGCTGGCCTACCGGCCAGGCGGGATGCTGGCCGCAAAGTGGCACCTCAAACACATTGCCGTCGCCACGACCGAAGGATACGTGTCCAAACCCGGTGGGGCACAAGCGGAATTGCTCGCCGAGGTGAACAAGCACGAAGCCGACCGCAACGTGGAGCTGGTCTGGACCGAGTTCCGCAACTACCAGCAAGGCATCATGCCCGCCGGGCCCGGCGCTCGCGAGCTGACCGAATTCTTCGCCCACGTCGACGGCCAGATCACGGACCCGACCGCGCCGAAAATCCAAGCCAGCGACCGGGAAATCCTCAATCTGCTCACCAAACGCGCCCGCATCCTGCACCTGGGAACCGCGAACTATTGCTGGTTCAGTGACCCATCCCGGGCGCTCTGCCTCAAACTAGCCGGCACCCCGCACGCGGACCGGCCCCTGGCGGGCATGTGTGACTCGGCACGCTGCCCGCAAGCCACCCACCACCAGCACCACCGGCCCGTCTGGGCCGAACACGCCGAACAGACCAAGACGTTCCTCGGCGCCATCGGCACGACCCGCCGCACCGATAGGACCCGTCTGCAAGCCGACTACGACCGGGCCAGACGTGTCATCGACGCCATCGACGCCGCCGCCATCTCCGACACGACCACGGACGACGCATGAGAATCAGTGCCACACAACGCATCCAGAACGAGAACCGCATTCGCGCCGCCATGGACCGGCTGCTACACGGGGAGATTCCACCCGGCGGAGGCTGCGATATCAAGACCCTCGCACTCGAAGCCGGAGTCGACCGAACAGCCTTCTACGGCACCCGGCCCTACGCACACCTACGCGCGGAGTTCGAGCACCGGATTCAGCAACTGCAGCACGATGGAGAAACCCCGGACCCGAGAGCCGCGCAGATCCAACGGCTGAAAGTCGAGGCCGATAAGCTCAGAGACCGCCTTGCACAGGCGAATTCGACAATCGAGGAACTCACCGCCTTCCGCACCCACGCTCTCTCGAGACTCGCGGCGCAACACGAAGAGATCCAGCGGCTTCGCACGGTCGCCGATCCGAAAACAAACGTCACCCACCTGCCGCCGACGCGGCAGAAATTGATCGGACCGTGCTAACCGACCGCGGCGTCGCGGCGACATCCGGGCTCGGCCGCGTCGAGTTGCCACCAATAGCCTGCATCGTCATGAAGCGAGGGTTCCCCACCGGTGGCTTCATACAGAGCCTTCGCAGCAGCGTTGTCCTCATCGGTGAACAACCACATCCTGCGGTGGCCCTCCGCTACCGCCAGATCGCGGAACGCCGTCAGCAGTGCACGTCCGACGCCCTGCTTCCGGAATCGCTCGACGACACCGATCTCATACAACTGCACCTGGGAATAGCCACCGACATGACGTTGCCGCATTCCCCACACCCATCCAATGACCTCGCTGCCCTCCAAGGCGACGAAGGTGATCGTCGCTGGATCCTGCAAGAACGGCGCGTGGTCTTGGACCACAACACCACGGAACCTCCGCACCGCAGCATCGATCAATCCATGATCTCGGTCGGTCAATTGGCGAACAAGCACACCCCATACTCAACCACCCGGCGGACACACGTCGAACGGTCCTCAGGGACCTCCCAACAGGAAGCCCATACGATGCCGATCGGTGAGCCAGTCCCATCTCGTCGAGGCGTGACCTCGGTCACTTCGCCAGGGCTGCAATGCAACACGCGCCGTCATCGGAGTGGCAAAAGCAGCCCACTGCCGCCTTGCTGCTCAATCGCCACATGCACCCGACCGCACACGGCCACTGCGGAGACAAGCAGGCCGTATGTGACGCATCTGATCGAGGACGGCTGGGATCCGCGGTTCGTGCAGGAACAGGTCGGCCACGAGCACGCTTCCACGACTTCGATCTACACCTGCGTGTCCTCGGATTTCCGCACTCGCACCTTGCGCCGGCAGCTCGACGCCAGTATCGCCGCAGCCCTGGACTCCCGGAAGGGGACGAACGCATGAAACGAACCGTCGGCTACACCTGGCGCCTGCGCGAACTGATGGCCACCCGCGGCAAATTCAACGCCACCGAACTTGTCCCGCTGCTACACGAACGCGGCATCAACCTGTCCGCCTCCCAAGTTCACCGCCTGGTTTCGGGAACTCCGGAACGGCTTTCCCTGCAAGTTCTTTCGGCGCTCTGCGACATTCTCGGATGCACCCCGGCCGACCTGGTCACCACTACGGCCGAGAACGCCGGGGTCAGCCGCACCGCCACCGACGTCCTGCCCGGTCCGGTCCCGGCCAACGTCGCGAAGCTGCGGCCACGCGCCGCCCGGATCCTGCCAGACACATGAGCCCGGCCTACCGGACCGCGGAACAATACGAGCGCTGGCACAAGGCACACTGCGCTCGCTGCGGCCGGTTCGGCTGCTTCGCCGTGACTTGGCCCGACGGGAAGGTCTGCCGCACCTGCCACGACCGGGCACTGAGAGTCCGCGGACGTTGTCCCGGCTGCGGCGACAACCGGCCACTGCCGGGACTGCGTCCGGTCGACCACGCACCGGTCTGCGCTGACTGCGCCGGATTCGCTGTCTCCTACCACTGTTCGCGCTGCGGGCACGAAGGCAAACTCCACGGCCGCCGCCTCTGCACACTCTGCACCTTCGCCGACGAACTCACCGACCTACTCAGCGACGACACCGGCCGGGTCCGAACCGAACTCGCACCGCTCGCCGCGCACCTGCTGACGATGAGCTCGCCGCTGTCCGGATTGTGCTGGCTCAAAACACCGCAAGGGCCGCGACCGCGCGCCCGCGGATTTGCTGGCCGAGCTCGGCCGCGGCGAGATCGAACTGACCCACGAGGCATTCCACACCCTTCAGCCCTGGCGCGCCGCCGCGCACCTAGAGGAGCTGCTGAATGGCCTGCAGCATCCTGCCCCCGGTCGACCAACAGATCTGCGCGTTCGAACGCTGGACGATCAGACACCTGGCCACCATCGCCGATCCAGAGCATGCCCGCTTGATCAAGCGGTTCGTCGCCTGGGACGTGGCGCCCCGGCTGCGGGCACGAGCCGAACGCAATCCACTCACCGTCAGCAGCCGCCGGGGCATCTGCGCCCAGACACCCAGGCGACAAGGCTTCTCGGCTGGCTCGCCGAACGCGAGCTTACCCTGACCGACGGCGGGCAAGCCGACATCGATGCCTGGCATGTCGAACACCCTGCCCATGCCCGCAACTCGATCCGCGGGTTTCTGCTTTGGTGCATCGCCAACAAGCTCACCCGCGATTCCGGCTTCCCACCGTCGTGATCGGCCCGGCAACACCGCTGCCGCAGCAGTAGCGGATCGACCTGCTCGGTCGGCTACTCACCGAGCCTGACCAGCCGCTGCGGTCCCGTGTCGCGGCGGCGATCGTGCTGCTCTACGCCCAACCCCTCAGCCGGGTCGTCCGGCTCACCCTCAATGACGTGATCGAGGACAGCGGCACTGTCCGGCTGCGACTTGGCGACCCACCGTAACCGGTCCCCGGGCCGGTCGCCGAGCTGCTGATGTCCTGGGCCGAGCAGCGAACCAACATGAATACCGCCACCAACCGCGAATCCAGCTGGTTGTTCCCGGGGCGCCGCGCCGGTCAACCGATCCACCCCGAAACCCTTGGAGCACTGATCAAAGCTCTCGGCGTTCCCAGCACCGCTGGCCGTGTCGGCGCGCTGCACCAGCATGTCCTCGAACTGCCCGCGCCTGTCGCCGCCGACGCCCTCGGCTACCACCACAAACAACTACCCGCGCCGCTGCCCACGCTGCGGCCGAGTTGTCGCGGGTAGTAGATCACGTCTGAGCCTCGGCGGGCAGCGCCGCTCCTGGTTTATCGGATGCCGGGGAGGGCCCGAGCCCGAGGTGGCTTGCGAGGATGGCTATCTGGTCGGCGAATCGTTCGAGGAATTCGGGTGAGCGCGGGTCGGTGTTGCAGACGCCTTCGATGATATGCGGCAGCGTGGTGGGTGCCATCGCCGCGGCCATCAGCATGATCACCAGGCAAGCAGGGTCGACATCGCCGGGCAGACGACCGGCCTGCTGCAGGTTGCGCAGCCCGTCGATGCTGTCGGCGAACAGTTCGGTGCCCGAGGATGATTCGGCTCCGGCATCGCGATTCTCGCCGTATTCGAGCCCGTTCCAGGCCAGCAGGCGCACCCCGTCCGGATTGTGCAACGTCTCCAGCGCATAGCGGCGCAATTGCTCGGACAACGGCGCATCCGGCGCGACCAGCGCACCCTGACGCTGCTGCCACTGTTGCGTAATCGCTTGATACAGGCCTTGTTTGCCGTCGAAGTAGTAGGAGATCAGCTGCACGTTCACCCCGGCGCGCGCGGCGATCGCTCCGATCCGGGCACCGGCATACCCGTGTGCACCGAACTCGGCCATCGCCGCGTCCAGGATCAGCGCGCGTGTGCGTTCGGGATCGCGCTGCCGCTCCTGCGGCGCGGGCGACCGGCGGGGCTTGGATGCAGACATGCCACCGATCATACAACCATCGAGCACTATCAAATAGATCTTTGTCAGTTTCAAATGAATGATTGACAACAGCTGGATGGCTGGCACACCATGAAGTTTCGAACCCGGTCGACAGGCGGCCGCACTCAGCAAGGGAAGTCGAAATGTCGTACAGCACAAGAGTGCTCATCGCCGGTGGTGGTGTCGGAGGCCTGACACTGGCGCAGGCGCTGCACCACGGCGGAGTCGACGTGGCCGTCTACGAGCAGGACCCGACGCCGCGCACGCGTAACCAGGGCTATCGCATCCACATCGACCCGACCGGCAATGCCGCCCTGGGCGACTGCCTCACACCGCAGGTGCTTGATCTGCTGCGCCGCACCAGCGGACGCAACGGCGACCTGGTGACCACGTTCACCACCGGGCTGCAGCGAGTGTTCGCGCAGGAATTTCCCGACATCTCCCACACTCAGCTCACCGCGGTCGATCGCAACACCTTCCGCCAGGGGCTGCTCACCGGCCTCGACGAGATCGTCGAGTTCGGGCGCACGGTATCGGGCTATCAGGTGCTCGACACCGGCCGGGTCAGGGTCGAGTTCGCCGACGGCAGCAGCGACGAGGGCGATCTGCTGATCGGCGCGGACGGTGTCGCATCGGCCATCCGCCGCCAACTGCTGCCCGACGCTGTGGTCGACGACTTCGGGCTGCGCTGCATCTACGGCCGGATGACCCTCACCGACCGGTTGTCGCCCGAGGAATTCGAGCGCGGACTGTGCTGGGTATCCGGCGACAGCACCTGCGGTGCCGGATTCGGCACTGTCCGCTTCCGCACCCCCACCGACGAACGGCCCGACTATCTGATGGTCACCCTCGTCGCGACCCCACACCGTCTCGGCGTCACCGACGACGCGTTGTTCGGCATGTCGTCGGAACAGTTGTGGAAACTCTCGGCCGACATCATCGCCGACTGGCACCCCGTGATCGGCGAGATCTACGCCCGCTCCGATTCCGATACGTTCTTCCCGATCACCTTCCGCATCAGCGGGCAGATGCCGACTTGGGAGCCCGGCACGGTTACCCTGCTCGGCGACGCGATCCACACCATGCCGCCCACCGCTGGCGCGGGCGCGAACACCGCCCTGGCCGACGCCGCCACCCTGGCCGGCGAAGTCCTCTCCGCCGCAAGGGGTGAAAAAGCACTGACCGAAGCCGTCGCCGCGTATCAGGCGGTCATGCTGCCCCGCGGCCGCCAGGCCATCGACAACTCCCGGCACATGGCCGCCCGCATGTTCACCGACTGAGCACAATCACGGCCAGCCGGTGAAGCGTCTGTGCGGCGCTCCCCGGCCCGCCGCGGTCCGGATCGCGCCGGGGATACGACTGCGGATCAGAACAGGGTGTCGCACACACGTAGGGGCCGGTAGCCGGTGGGCCCGAGGGCGGCGAGTTCGGCGTCGGTGTCGACCTCGATCGCGCCGAAGAAGTCGATGTTCTCGCTGTGCGCCGGGCTGATATGCGCCAGCTCGCCGACCGCCTCGTACAGCTCGTCGGTCACCGCGGTCAACCCTCGACTGACGCAGGTAGCTGTAGGAGGAATCCAGAGCCGCCAGATGCCCGTGATCACGAGGAAGGCGCGGCTTGGCCTGGGCCAGCGCCGCGAGCAGACGCTCCCAGCCGATCTTCTCCCCGCGGATCAGCGCACCGATCTCCTCATCGGCCACCGCCGGGTCGGTGACGATCGCCAGCAGATCATCGAGCAAACTCTGGCGGTCCTCCCCGGAGCGGCCGCGCTCGGCGGCACCGAACTTCGCCGAGATCGCCTGATCGAACAACGCGACCACTTCATCGAGCACATCGGTGCCCGACTGCGCGAGCACGGTGAGCAGGATCGGATACCGGCGCTGCGGATCGCGACGCTCCAACGCCTGCGGGGTCAGTCGGCGGCCCATGGTTGCCAGGAACCGGCGCCGCTCGGCGGGCAGCACCGACATATCCAGGCGATCAGCGCCCAGCCCCAGCCCAGGTACCGGGCGGCCAACCGCAGATGCTCGGTACGGGTCTGGGCACGCCGACCGTAGGAACCGATCTCGACCGGATCGGCCTTCAACTGTTCGGACAGCCGCGCCACCGCGACCGACGGGGCGTTCACCACGCGGTCGGGCACGAACCCCAGCCACGGCAGCGTGCGCAGCGCGACCGCGATCCCGAGCCGATCACCAGTGCCGCGACCGCGACCGGGATAGATGAACGCGGCATCAGCCGGGCTCAGCGTGAAGTACCGGAACAACTCTTCGCGGCTGATCTCCGGAAATCCCCGCAGACGTTCGAGTTCCTCGTCTGCGAACACCCGCGTCGCCACGGACTCTCACCCTCCAGCGCGCCGATCCCCATCATCGGCAAACCAAACACCAACCAGCCCGAGCCGCACGCCGAACGTGGAAAATACCTACCCGCAAGCCATTACGCCACATCCGTTGTTTTTCGCGCGGTTACTACCGGGACCCCTCTTCGCCCGAAGCCCCTGCTGCGGCCAACTCATCGGCACGGCGCAGCTTCCGCACGATCTCTTCCGCGGAATGCCGTTTCCGTCCTGCCATGGTTCTCAGTGTCCCTTCTGGCCCCTCACCAGGGCCAACAGGACTCTAAATCCAGGTGGTCTCATTCACCGGGGGCCAGGCCACGTGCAGTGTGCCCTCGGGAACCGGTCCGGTGGCGATCGTTACTTGGGTGACACCGCGCCACGAACTGGTGCCGCTGCGGCGCGGGGATTGAAGGCGAGATCCGCCGTTCTTCGCCGCGGGGCGGGGAACACCGCTGTCCTCCCGGTATGGCGATTCCCAGCCCGAGCGCGCCGTCCCCCTGTGCCGTTCCTCCTGTGGTTCACTCGTGGGGGCCTACGTTCTGCTGGAACTGCCCTTGCTGATTACCGGGTGGGGTGTATCGGGCGACGAAGAACCTTGCCGGGAACCCCGGGAAGATGGTGTCTGCCGGACAGTCGGCGACAGCTGCGGTGACCTGCGTAGTGGACTTCCATACGACCTGGGTGAAATGGCCGGCTCCGATGGAAAACGTCGGGTTGTTGTAGTTGTACTGGGATGCTTCCTGCATCCACGCCGCCACTGCGTCATTGATGCTGGCGTTCGAATCTGTTACGGCATAGATGTTTTCGCCGTATCGACCCTGCGGGTCCGAGTGCTGGAACTTGCAGGCCTTCGCCCATGCCACCGTATCGGCGTACAGAGCGGGGTCCCACGTCAGCTCGGGCGCGCCGTACTGCGTCCGCGCTTGATTGTGGGATGCGAGGACCAGGTCGCTCCAGACATCCGCGTGAGCCGGACCGGCCCCCGACATCACCCCGACAAGGAGGGCCGCAACCGCTGTCCATGACAATTTCATGGAAATCCTTTCTGTTCGAAACCCGCGGCGTCAGCGATGTTCCGACCCGCGGGAACCATCATGTGGACAGGACGCGTGATCCGAGCCGCCATTGCCGGCGCCGACAAGCTGTCGCAATGGAGCACCGGCAGCCCCGGTCCGCTTTCGCAGCCGTTGAGGTGGCACGTGGCGTCGGCGGTCTTGGGGAGGACCACGGTCGGTGCCGAGGAGTGGTAACGCTGAAGACGGGCAGCGAGGTCACGGTGTCGCGCGGGATTCACGCAGGGCGCGCAGTTCGTCACTCCGTGGATCGGCCACGTCATGTGACTGTGGTGAGTCGAAGGTGTGTACGAGCTTGGTGGCGGGATCGAAACGCGGCCAGCCGGGGTCGCCGCGGTGGGCGAAGCCAACCCATGCGCGGTGCATCTCGTCGGCCAGTTCCTGGGGTGGATTCGGGCCGGTCAGCGTATGCGCGTTCGGGAGTTGGTCGAAGACGAAGGGGATCTCGAGAGCATGACATGCGCCCAGGCCGTCGATGCCTGATCGCCAGGCGAATTCGTAAAGGTAAGTGGAACTGCCCGCGGCGGAGCTGGTTTCGGCGATGCGGACGGTATCGTTGCGGAAGGCCAGGTCGGTCAGTACGGCGGCGAAGACGTCGGCGGCCGACGCTTGCGGCCGGTTGGCACGATACGCCGCGGTGATTTGTGGGTCGATGCCAGAGCGCGACAGGATTGTCGGCAATGTGTCGTTGCTGATGCCGAGGGCTGCTCCGGTCGGAACGGTGAACAAGCGGAACTCCTCGGCATTCCAGCCCGCTAATGTCGGCACGACTCGATCCGGTTCGGTGACAAGCGTTCGAAGTGGTGGGGCAGGAATCAGCTCGCCGTCGATGACGGGCAGGAAGGCCATGAGTCCTAGGCCGTTGACAACGATCGAGTTCCCCCATCGCGCGGGATCTGGATCGGTCATGAGGTCACCGTCGATCGCGTCCTGTGCCGCGCAGAGCTGCTTCATGTCGACGCCACCGAATTCCGCTGGAGTCGGAGCGATTCCGAGCTCGGCCGCCACCAGTTTCGTGACTTTGTCGGCATCCTCGGCGGACGCAACCGCGGAGCCGTTGGCGCTTTGCACGATCGCGCGCCGGAACAGGCCGCGAGCTGGTGGCGAGGCAAGTAGCGTCATCACGCTCATCCCGCCTGCCGACTCCCCGAAGACCGTGACGTTGCCCGGATCGCCACCGAAGGCGGCGATGTTGTCCTGGATCCAGCGCAACGCGAGGATTTGATCGTGCAGGCCGCGATTGAGCGGCGCACCCGGCACAGCGGCGAAGCCCATAATGCCGAGTCGGTAGTTCAGCGAGACCAGGACCACGCCATCGCGGGCGAAGGCGCTGCCGTCGTACAGCGCCCGCGCGTTGGAGCCACGGGTGAAGCTGCCCCCGTGAATCCAGACCAGCACCGGCAGCCCGCGCCCACCGGGATCGGGCGTCCATACGTTCAGATGCAAACAGTCGTCGCCTGGAGCGCATTGGCTGCCCAGCAGCGCCGCGATCGCTGGCGGAAAGGGTGTTTGCGCGCAGTCGGGTCCGTGCTCGACGGTGTCGCGTACCCCTGACCACTTCGGCGCAGGCTTGGGCAGCTCGAATCGCGCCGGCCCGATCGGTGCTGCCGCATAGGGGATACCGAGGAATGTGCCGATATTCTGCCGGGTGGAGCCGCGTATTTTCCCGCTGGCTATCGAAACAATTGTCTCCACATCAATCTCTCTCTCGTGATCCGCCGGGAACACTGCGAACGGCAGCGCCTGCGAGACGCTGGGAACCCGAACCGGCGTGGCCTACGACCGTGCCTATGTAGACAGGCCGGTAACGGTCGAGCACCTTCGGCGCAGCCGTGACTTCGTGGTCGCGACGGAGCGGATCGAACCGCTTTGCGTGCGGCCGAATCCAGGCGTGACATCTCTGGTCCGGGTCGCCGACCCGTCCTGATCGAGCAGGGCGGCAGTGCTCAGGTGTTGACGGTGGTGAAGTATTCGAGGAAGGCGGGGATCGCTACAGGGGCCGCGGCGTGGAGGACGCCCGTGACTGCTCCCGTGGGCGCGAAGGAAGCCGCACCGATCAGGCATCCGACGACGGGGCCGGCGCCGAGCATCATGGCCAGCGGGGCGGTCACGACCGCGCCGGCGAATCCGCCCAGCAGACATCCGATGACGCCCGCGCCGGCGGCGCCGATGATTCCTCCGATGCCGACCCCCTTGGCGATGGCCGAGCCGACACGCGCCAGGGCGTCCTGTTCACGTTCGGAAGAGGCTTGGCTTGCGGCCGGTTGCATGATCGGTCGGTAGTGTGCGCGAGCGAGGTCCAGGCTCGGGGTCAACCGGGCGGTGTTGCCGGTGACCGCGACATCGATGGGAAAAGCGATGTCGTCGACATGGAGCTCCAGGGGCACTCCGGCCAGCAGTTGCCCCGAGGTGGTGCGGATCTGGAATGTACCGCTGTCCATGATCAACTCACCGCCGTCGTCGACCGTGATCACCGCGCTGTCACCGTCGATCGACGCGGTGTAATGCACCTGGGGGCTTCGATCGGCCACCGCGGGTTCGGCGCCGGCGGTCGTTGCGGTGACCGTGCCGGCCGCGACCAAAGCCGCCGCTGTCAGCAATGCACGATTCTTGAAGTCCATGATGTTCTCTTTCGGTACTTCGCAGCGGAGAGCCGCGGGTATGCGGTGGGAAGCGCGCGACGGATGAGTTGAGTTGAATCTGACGTCGGGTTCGTATACCTATATGCCCTTCGCCGACGTGAGTCAAGGGGGTCTCGCGGCTCGGGTGGGCCGCGGCCCGCTGAGGATGAATCCCAAGCGCGGCTCAATACCACTCATCGTTATAAAAATCAAGGATTGTGAAACATACCAGTCAAGTGTTTCATGATGTGTATTCCGTCGCGAACGAGGCGTTCCGCGCATCTTCAGGCCGTTGCGGGATCGAACCTTCTGCCGCACAACAAGTTTCGAGGAGAACAATGAAGTCCATCCTCCCCTGGACGCGAAAGCCGCTCGAGCAACGGTTGATCTCCGCCGTGTTCACAGCCGTACTGGTGACCAGCCCGCTGGTCGGCGCAGGCGTCGCCCGAGCCGAAGATCCCGGTGTTGCGAGCTCGCCCGGAGATGTGGTTCATGTCGAGACGTCCACGTTCGATCTCGTCCCCGGGATACCCGCCCCGGTCGACGGATGGAAGATTCTCTACCGCTCGACCGATGCGCTCGGTAACCCGAATGTCGTTTCCGGCAGAATCTTCATCCCGAGAGACGGGCACGTGGGGACGCGGCCGCTGGTGACCTACGCCGTCGGGACGGTCGGAATGGGCGATCAGTGCGCGCCCTCGGCCACGGGTGGTCCGCGGGAGATCCGCGGCATCCTGGAGAAAGGCTGGGCGGTCGTGGTCACCGACTACCAAGGACTGGCAACTCCCGGTGACCACACCTACCTCGTCGGACGCGCCGAGGGTACAGCGGTCCTGGATGCCGCTCGCGCGGCCGAGCGATTGCCCGAAGCCAACGCGCGGGGTGTCGGCGCGGAATCTCCGGTGGGAATTGTCGGATATTCACAAGGCGGTCACGCCGGCTCCTGGGCCGCCGAGCTGTCCGATGACTACGCGCCGGAACTGCGGATCAAGGCGCTGGCCGTCGGTGGCGTCCCTGCCGACACCCTCACCGACGCCGTGAAGCAACACGGCAAGCTTGCCAATCCGGCCGCGTATTTCATGATCGCGATAGGGCACGACGCGGCTTATCCCGAACTGCGGCTCGACTCCTATCTGACCGACGAGGGGCGCAGCTTCGCGCAAAAGATCCGGACCGGCTGCGTCGTGGACAACCTCATCGCCGGCCAGGGCAAATCGCTGAACCAAATGGTGACCCGCGATCCGCTCGATACGCCCGAGTGGCAGGCGCGCCTAGCAGAAGACCGCTTGGGCACCCGACCGCTTGGTTACCCGGTCTATTTGTTCCACGGGGTCAACGATGACATCGTCTCTTACGAATTCGGTTCGCACCTTCGTTCCGATTGGTGCCGCCTGGGCAATGCGGTGGAATGGCATGCCCTTCCGATGGCCGACCACATCGCCGCGGCCGCGCTCGGTGGGAACGCGGCAGTGGATTGGCTGGGGCGCAGGCTGGCAGGCCAACCGGCGCCGGGAAACTGCGCGAGCTGACACCGTCAGCGCGAGCGGGAAGAGCTGCCATGGCTTTACATGAACAATCCGCGCCGGTGTACGAAAATCTTCTCCGGTCGGCGCAACGCCTCTCGTTCGATCTGCGACGAATCGACCTCGAGGACACCGATCACGATCGCCACGGCATGACTCCCGAGTGGTCTCCGCTTTTCGGTACGCCGACCTGGACGCGCATGTCCGAAGCCGCCAGGAGGGAACTGACGAGATGCGAGGTAGCCCACTATCTGGGCGTGGCGATCTGGCTCGAAGTCGCGCTGCAAATCGTCTTGCTGCGCCGGAACCACAGCGCCGATCCGACTCGGCCGGATGTGAAATTCCTGTTCAACGAGTGTGCTGATGAGAATCTGCACTCGCTCATGTTCGCCGATGCGATCGACCGGCTCGAGGCAGGACACTATCGCCTGGATCGCTCACTGATCTTCACCGGTTGGTTGTTCCGGAACTTCGCGTGGGGTGAGATCGCCTACGCGATCGTGCTGGCCGGCGAGGAGATGTTCGATGTCATGCAGCGAGACTGGATGGCTGACGACAGGGTCGCGGAGACGGTGCGTCGCACCTCCTACGTGCATGTGGTCGAGGAATCGCGGCATATGGCGTTCGCGCGCCAGAGAATTCGAGACCACCTGACGGGCATATCACGGACGCGACGCTGTCTCAGCACGATACTGATCGCGGTCGGCACGCACCTCATCGCCAAAGGCCTGATCAACCGGCGGATATACCGTGGCCTCGGCATGGAATGGCGGTCGGTCAGAGCGGAAATCGGCGGCAATGAACATCACCGAATGATGTACCGGCGCGCCGCGGCGTCGCTGGTGGCCTTTTTGGACGAAGAAGATCTGCTGAACGGATTCGCGCGATGGATCTATCGCAAGTCGAACCTTCTCTGAACGGATAGCCATGACCCACGTCATCCTCGGGCACTGCTGCAAAGATGCTTCCTGCGTCCACGTGTGCCCCCAGAACTGCATCCGGCCGACACCGGAAGACCCGGAATTCGACATCGTCGAACACCTCTACATCGACCCGGCCACCTGCATCGACTGCTCGGCATGCGTCCAAGCCTGCCCTGCGGGAGCCATTCGAGCGGACAGCGAACTCACCGATTCGCAGCGTCTCTACGCGCGGCGTACTCGCGATTTCTTCGCCGACATTCCGGTGGCCCGGTCGCGCGTCCCGAGACCTCTCGGCCTGCCGCAGGCGTTCCCACGGGCCGACGGACCGTTGCGGGTCGCCGTCGTCGGCGGCGGAGCCGCTGCCATGTATACGGTGCGCGAGCTGCTGCAACGATCGAGCTCGATTCGGATCACCGTGTTCGAACAGCACACCGAGGTCGGAGGGCTGTTGTGCACGGCGGTGTCCTCGGAGCACCGCGGTATCCGGAATATGATCCGACTCTTCGATGTCCCGTTCTCCGACGACAGGGTGGAGACACGGACGAATGTCCGCGTAGGTGTCGAGGTGTCGATCGCCGCTCTGCGACGGGAGTTCGATGTGGTCGTCCTGGCTTTCGGCGCCTCCAGTCCGCGGGCGGTCGGAATATCACCGATATCCGGGACGCATCAGGCCATCACCGTTCTGTCGGCAGCGAACAGCGCTGTGCGGCGAGGCATGGCCGCACGGCTGCTCCACGGCCCGACGGCCTTGATCGTGGGCGGCGGCAACGTGGCGTTGGATGTCGCGGCGGCGATCGCCAAGCGGCACATCGTCACCCGTGCCGGGGAGCCGATCACACAGGCGATCGTGGTCGCTCGATCACCGGTCCAGCGCCCGTCGTTCACATTCTCGGCTGTGCACGAACTGACCGAACTCGACATCGACTTGAGCATCGCCCTCGACGGGGCGCCACCCGACATCGGCTCTGCCGATCCCGTGCAGCGGTTGTTCGCCGAGCTGGCCGGCAATCCGAGGCCGAGGACGCGTTCCCGGAAAATGGCGGTCACGCTGTGGTTCGGAAACGAGGTCACGTCGCTGCGTGCGGTCGACGGTCGCGTCCAGCTGAAAACCGCCGAACAGCGAACATTCGTCGCTGATTCCGTCATCCACGCGACAGGTTTCACCTCCACCCCGATGGCCGGTGTTCCGTTCACCGACGCAGGGGTCGTATCGAACCGCCGCGGCAGAGTCGTCTCCTCGGACACCGGTGCGCCGATCGCCGGGCTGTACGTGGTGGGCTGGGCCAAGCGCGGCGCCCGCGGAGGTGTCGGCGACAACCGTCGGTGTGCTGTCGAAACGGTCGAGCGGATCGTCGCCGACCAGAAGGGAATCGGTAGGAGCGACATCGGTCAGGCGCCGACATCGGCATACGGTATGGGACATGCCGGTGGCCAAAGATGACATAGTTCAGCGCGCGGTCGCGTCCATGGTGGCGGGACAACGTCTCGATCTCAGCACGCTGGCGACCGAGTTGCATATTTCCCGAGCCACGCTGTTCCGCCGGGCCGGCAACCGCGATCAAATCCTGAGTGCGGCGTTGTGGTGGCTGGCTGAGCGAAGTCTGGCCGCATCGGCCGAACGTTGGCGGCACGCCTGGGGGGAGCGGGTGCGCGATCGTGACGGTGTACTGCGCAGCGTGTGGATCATGACCGATCACGCGGCTCGTGCCGGTAGGGATCCGGCGCTGCAGAAGTTGCTGGCCGAGGAGCCGGTGACCGCTATTCGGGCGCTGACCGATCCGATGGGTGCGATGCAGCCGAGGATGGTCACCGCGGTACGGACGTTGCTGGAGCGAGACGTCGCCACCGGCGGATTGCGTCCGCTGGTAGATCTGGACACTCTCGCATACGGGGTGGTCAGGTTGGGCGAGTCGATTCTCTACGCCGACATCGTCGCCGGTCGCCGGGCGAGCGTGGCCGCGGCCTCGACGCTGGTCACCGCGCTGGTCGACGGGGCGCTACAGGCGGGCTGAGCACAGCGAAGGGCCTTGCGAGAGACCTTTGCCCAATTTATTGAACCTGACCTCATGTTCAAGTAGACCGAGATCCAATAATTCACAGGCCGGGTCCGGCCGTTTGCTCGATAAGGGAGTTTCGTGGAGTTATTCAATTTGTCCGACCGCGCGAAGCGGTATCAGGACGATCTGCTGGCGTTCATGGACGAACGCATTTATCCGGCGGAGGCCGTGTACGAGGAACAGATCCGTGCGTCGGGAGATCCGCATCATCATCCGCTGATTCTCGAGGAGCTCAAGGCCGAGGCTCACCGACGCGGATTGTGGAACCTTTTTCATCCGAACCCGAAGTGGGGGCCGGGTCTGACGAATCTCGAATACGCCCCGCTCGCTGAGATATTGGGTCGCAGTCCGCATTTGGCTCCCGAGGCGTGCAACTGTGCCGCCCCGGATACGGGGAACATGGAGGTGCTGACGCTCTTCGGGACCGCGGAGCATCACGAGAAGTATTTGAAACCGCTGCTGGCGGGCACGATTCGTTCGGCGTTCGCGATGACCGAGCCGGCGGTGGCGAGCTCGGATGCCACGAATATCGAGCTGCGCATCGAGCGGGACGGCGACGAGTACGTGCTCAACGGCCGGAAGTGGTTCGCCTCCAACGCTATGCACAAGAACTGCGCCGTGCTGATCGTGATGGGTAAAACCGATCCCACCGGACCCGTACACCGCCAGCAGTCGATGGTCGTCGTGCCGATGGACGCCACGGGCGTCACGATCGTCCGCAGTCTTCCCGTGTTCGGCTACCTCGACCGCGAGGGACATGCCGAGATCGTGTTCCACAACGTGCGCGTACCGGCTACCGACCTGCTGGCAGGGGAGGGGGAGGGTTTCGCGATCAGCCAGGCCCGGCTGGGACCGGGCCGCATCCACCACTGCATGCGGGCGATCGGCGTGGCCGAACGGGCGCTGGAACTCATGTGCCGGCGTGCGGACGCCCGCGTCACCTTCGGCTCGCCGCTCAGCGAGCGGAGCAACATTCAGGACTGGATCGCCGAAGCGCGCGTCGAGATCGAGAAGACCCGGCTGTTGACTCTCAAGGCGGCCTGGATGATGGACACCGTCGGCAACAAGGCCGCCCGCACCGAGATCGCTGCCATCAAAGTCGCGGCACCCAGCATGGCGCTCGACATCGTCGATCGCGCAATCCAAGTCCATGGCGGAGCCGGGGTCACCGACGATGTGCCATTGGCCCGCTTCTGGGCGAGCCTGCGCACGTTGCGCCTTGCCGACGGTCCCGACGAAGTGCACAAACGCGCCATCGCCACACACGAACTGCGCAAGCACCGTGCCACCGCCCGATCCGCTTCGATCGAAGGAAAGGAACAGAGATGAGTCAGCCGGAGCGTGCTGAGACCGACCAGCCGGTGCTCGCCGAGCGGCACGGCGCCGTGCTCGTTCTCACGTTGAATCGGCCCGCGCGCCTCAATGCGTGGAACGACGAGCTGGAGCAGCGATACTTCGAACTCCTCGACGACGCCGACAGCGATCCCGAGGTGCGGTCCATCGTTGTCACCGGGAAAGGCCGCGGCTTCTGCGCCGGTGCGGATCTGGACGACCTGCACGACGCCAGCACCACGGACGACCTGCGACCGCCCGAGCGGTTGCGGCCACGGTGGTATCCGCTGACGATGCGCAAGCCGATGATCGCCGCCGTCAACGGCGCTGCGGCCGGTTTGGGCCTGGTCGAGGCGTTGTACTGCGACCTTCGTTTCACAACCCCCACGGCCAAATTCACCACGGCATTCGCGCGACGCGGTCTGATCGCCGAATATGGAATCGCCTGGCTGCTGCCGCGCCTGATCGGAACGAGCAAGGCGCTGGACCTCCTGCTGTCGGGCCGGGTGGTCAGCGGCGAGGAAGCTTACCGACTCGGCCTCGCCGATCGTGTGGTGGCCGAGGAGAACCTGGTCCAGGTTGCCGTGGACTATGCCGCCGAGCTCGCCGCCTTCAGCTCGCCGAGCTCGATGAGCGTCATCAAGGGACAGGTGTACAAGAGCCTGCACACCGAATTCGAATTCGCTGCCGTCGAGGCCGACCGGCTCATGCTCGAGTCCTTCGGCCACCCCGACGCCGCCGAAGGCGTGACGAGCTATCTACAACGGCGAGATCCCGCTTTCCAAGCATTGCGGTCGCGGTGAACACGACGGGCAGGCATGACATGAGCATCGACAAACTGAGCGGGAAGACCGCGATCGTCACCGGCGGTTCGCGGGGAATCGGATTGGCTACCGCCCGCGCGCTGGTGACGGCGGGAGCGGAAGTGATCCTCACGTCGCGGTCACAGGAGGCCGCCGAGGCAGCCGCCGAAACAATCGGCGCGGGCGCGGTGGGATTCGGCGCACACGTCGCCGACGAAGACGCTGCCCGAAGATGTATCGACTTCGCACTCGCGACCTACGGCAGCATCGATATCCTGATCAACAACGCCGGCACGAATCCGGCCTTCGGCCGACTCGTCGATCAAGACAAAGCCCGGTTCGCCAAGACCTTCGACGTCAACGTCTGGGCGCCGATCCTGTGGACGAAATTGGCTGTCGAGGCATGGATGGGCGAGCACGGGGGAGCGATCGTCAACACCGCCTCGATCGGCGGATTCCTCCACGAGGCGGGCCTCGGGTTCTACAACGCCTCCAAGGCCACCATCGTTCACCTCACCGAGCAGCTGGCGCTGGAGCTCGGCCCGCGAGTCCGAGTGAACGCGGTCGCGCCCGGTGTGGTCCGTACCCAACTGGCCAGGGCGTTGTGGGAAGAGCACGAAGCCGAGGTAGCGGGTGCCACGGCGATGGCGCGAATCGGAGAACCGGACGACATCGGCGCCGCCATCGTCTTTCTCGTCTCCGAGGCCGCGTCCTGGGTCACCGGAACGACATTGGTGGTCGACGGTGGCCAGCTACTCGGCGACGCCGGCCGGTTCCGACCCTCGGCGGTTGCCCCCGCTGATCGGAGATCGACGACATGAAGACCCGAGCCATCTTCGTCGACTTCGGCGGAGTGCTGACGACGAGCGTGTTCGAGGGATTCCGAGCATTCGCGCGAAGCATCGGTGTCGCACCTGAGCTTCCGTTCCGTCTCCTTGCTTCCGATCCACTCGTCAATTCGGCTTTCATCGAATTCGAGACCGGCCGCCTGACGGACGAGCATTTCGAAACGGTCATGGCTACCGCCCTCACCGAGCACGGCGGGACCGTCGAGGCCACGGGTTTGCTGCGGCGTATGCGAGCGGGCATCCAACCCGATGTCGCGATGATCGAGCTGATCGCCGGGATCAAGGCGGCGGGGCATCCGGTCGCGCTGGTGTCGAACTCACTGGGACGTGGTTGCTACGACGGCGTCGCTCTCGACACGCTGGTGGATGTCGCCATCGTGTCGGGCGAGGTCGGACTACGCAAGCCGTCGCGAGCGATCTACCAGCTGGCCTGCCGGAAGCTCGGCGTCGAGCCCGCGGACGTCGTCATGATCGACGATCTGCCGCACAACATCGACGGCGCCCACCTCGCCGGAATCGACGGCATCGTGCACGGCGATGCCGCCACCACCGCGGAAGAACTCGCCACCCGCTTCGGGGTGTTCCCGCAGCTGCCGCCGACCCCGAACCGGCCCACGACGATCTGGCGACGTCCCCGCTCCACCCATTGGATGCGGTGACCCGCAGCAAGAGAGAAAAACATCGTGACCGAAACTTTCACCTCACCCTCCGGTGACATCGGGGTAGATCTCGATGCCCTTCGAAAATATATGGCCGGCGAACTCCCCGAAATCGATACGAGCGAATTGCGCATCGAGCTGATCTCCGGCGGCCGCTCCAACCTCACCTATCGCCTGACCGTCGGCACTCGAAGTTGGGTACTGCGTCGCCCACCGCTGGGCCACGTGCTGGCCACCGCGCACGATATGGCTCGCGAATACCGGGTCATGTCGGCATTGGCGCCCACCGCAGTCCCGGTGCCGGAGGTCGTGCTCCTGTGTGATGACCCGCATCTCATCGGCGCACCTTTCTATCTGATGCGTGATGTCGCGGGCACCGTCTATCGCACCGGTGCCGACACCGCCGACCTCGGACCGGTACGGGCGCGCCGCATATCGTTCGCGCTCATCGACGCGCTGGCCGAACTGCACACCATCGAGCCACACGCCGTCGGCCTGGAAGGACTCGGCCACCCCGAGGGCTATCTGACCCGGCAGCTGCAACGCTGGTCCAAGCAGCTAGCCGCCTCCCGCAGCCGGGAGCTGCCCGACCTGGGCCGATTGCGCGATCGGCTGATGGGCGCGGTCCCACCCGATCGGGCCGGCGCGGTGGTGCACGGCGACTACCGGCTCGACAACACCATTGTGGCCGACGACGATTCGCTGGCCGCGATCGTGGACTGGGAGCTGTCCACGGTCGGCGACCCCTTGGCCGACCTCGGGTTGTTCGCGGCGTACTGGGATGGGCTGGCAGAGATGCCCGGCAACCCACTGGCCGGCGGGGTCAGCGCGGAGGCCGGATTCGCGTCGTCCGCGGAGCTGTTGCGCCGCTACGGCCGACGGGCCGGCGCAGACCTGTCCGACCTGTCCTGGTACCTGGCTTTCGGGTTCTTCAAGGTCGCCGCGATTCTCGAAGGGATCCACTTCCGCTACCGCCAGGGCAAGACGGTTGGCTCCGGTTTCGAGCACATCGGCGCACTGGTCGAGCCCATCGCCGCGCACGGCCTATCCGCGATCAATGACTGATAACCGCGGCGCCATCGCGTCGAAATATTCACTCCAGCAATCTATTCGAGGTAATCAATGACATATTCTTCTATTCGGGCCGCGCGCATCGCGATCGTCACCGGCGCGGCGCGCGGCATCGGCGCCGCGACCGCTATCCGGCTCGCAGCCGAGGGCATGGCCGTGGCCGTGCTCGATCTCGACTCCGCCCAGTGCGCCGACACCGTGCGGGCCATCGTCGAAACCGGCGGGCGTGCCATGGCCTTCGGCGCCGACGTCGCCGACCCCGGTCAGGTCGAGCATGCGGTCGGCCGGGTCGTCGAGGAGTTGGGACCACCGACCGTACTTGTCAACAACGCTGGGGTCACTCGCGACAACCTGCTGTTCAAGATGACCGACGATGACTGGGACACGGTCGTCGGCGTCCACCTGCGCGGAACCTTCCTGATGTCGCGCGCGGTGCAGAAGCACATCACCGATGCCGGATGGGGGCGAATCGTGAACCTGTCGAGCACCTCGGCCCTGGGCAACCGCGGACAGGCCAATTACGCCGCCGCCAAGGCCGGATTGCAGGGATTCACCAAAACCCTCGCCATCGAACTCGGCCGGTTCGGCGCCACGGTCAACGCCGTGGCCCCCGGTTTCACCGTAACCGACATGACCGCCGCAACGGCAGCCCGCACCGGCATCGACTTCGACCAAATGAAAGCCACGATGGCGGCGAAGATCGCGGTCGGAAGGGTCGGCTCGCCGGAGGACATCGCCCACGCGATCGCCTTCCTCACCAGCGAAGAAGCCGGGTACGTCTCGGGCCAGGTGCTTTACGTCGCCGGAGGTCCGGTCGCGTGAATCCCACCATCGATGAAATCGAAAAGCATGTGGCCGAATTCCTCCGCGATCACGATCCGCGGCAGATCGAACCACTGGCTTTCCTGCGAGCACGATTCGACGCCGGGCTGGCGTGGATTCACTACCCGCAAGGACTCGGCGGTCTGGGCGCACCGCGAGCGCTGCAACCTCTCGTCGACGCCTTGTTCGCCGACGCACCCGGCAACGATCCCGGACGAATCGGCGTCGGCCTGGGAATGGCCGCGCCGACCATCCTGGCGCACGGCACACCCGAACAACAACAGCGATGGCTGCGACCGCTGTGGACCGGAGAACAGGTCTGGTGCCAGCTGTTCAGCGAACCTGATGCCGGCTCGGATCTGGCGGCGGTCGCCACACGGGCGGCCCGCGACGGCGGCGACTGGGTGGTCACCGGACAAAAGGTGTGGACCTCCATGGCCCACGAAGCGCGATTCGCGATACTGCTGGCTCGCACCGACCCCGGAGCGACCAAGCATCGCGGACTGACCTACTTCGTGTGCGACATGGACCAGCCCGGCGTGGAGGTCCGCCCGCTACGTCAGGCCACCGGCGAGGCCGAATTCAACGAGGTATTCCTCACCGAAGCCCGCATCCCCGACACCGATCGCCTCGGCGAGGTGGGGGCAGGCTGGTCGGTGGCGATGACCACGCTGATGAACGAACGCGTCTTCATCGGCGGCGGCGCGGCGCCGCGCGAGGACGGCATGATCGGCATCGTCGCCGATCTCTGGCGGCAGCGCCCCGAACTGCGTAAACCTGGTCTGCGAGAACGGCTTGTCGCGTTGTGGGTCGAAGCCGAAGTTGCCCGCTTGGCCGGCGAGCGGCAGCGTCGTCTGCTCGCTTCCGGCCGCACCGGCAACGAAGGAGCCGGCGCGAAGATCGCCTTCGCGCGCATCAACCAAGCAGCATCATCGCTGGAACTGGATCTGCTCGGCGAGGAAGCGCTGCGCTACGAGGACTGGGAAATGCGCCGCCCGGCCACGGTCGATTTCCGCGCCCGCAGTGCCGGATACCGGTTTCTCCGCGCCAAAGGCAATTCGATCGAGGGCGGGACCAGCGAAATTCTGCGAAACATCATCGCCGAGCGGGTGCTCGGCCTGCCCGCTGAGACTCGCCACGACACCACCGTCGCCTGGAAGGACCTGCCCCGATGAACGCCACCCGGCAACCGGCCGATCATCTGCTCTACAGCGCGGACGAAGACGACCTGCGCGCCACCGTGCGCGCCTTCCTGTCCGAGGCGGCCTCCGCGACATCGATCCTGGCCCGGATCGAGACCGACGAGCCCTATGCCCACCAGGTCTGGGTGACTCTCGCACACGAGATCGGTCTCGCCGGTCTGCCGATCGTCGAAGAAGCAGGCGGAGCCGGCGCCACATGGCGCGAGGTCGCGGTGGTCGCCGAAGAGATCGGCCGAACTGTCGCGCCGCTGCCCTACCTGGGCACAGTTCTCGCGACCGCCACCCTGCTCGGCACGCCGCAGCGGCCCGACACACTCGACCTGCTCGCCGCGATCGCCGCGGGACCGACGCTCACAACGCTGGCGGTGCCCCTGACCGCGTCACCCACCGGTGGCATCGCGACCACCGTGGACGCGGACGGCCTCGAATTGACCGGCACCGTCAACGCGGTCGCCGATCTGGCACCGGCTCAGCGGATTCTCGTGCCCGCCCAGACGGCCGACGGAAGCGTCGGCGTCTACCTGGTCGATGCCGACTCCGATGGTGTCGGCATCGAATTGGTGACGTCGTTGGATCTCACCCGTCCGATCGCGGCACTGCGACTGCGATCGGCACCGGCCACCTTGCTGGTCCACGGACACGATGCCGAAGCCGCACTGCGCCGCGCACTCTCGGTGGGGGCCGCAATTTTGGCTGCCGAGCAGGTCGGAATCGCCGCCTACTGTCTCGACTCCACCGTGGAATACGTCAAAACCCGATACCAGTTCGGCCGTCCCGTCGGCTCCTACCAGGCGGTCAAACACCGGCTGGCCGAGCTGCACGTGAACCTCGGCCAGGCCCGTGCGGCCGCCAGGTACGCCGTGAGCTGTGTCGCGGAGGCGGATCGCGACGCTCCGATCGCCGTCAGCGTGGCCCAGGCGTTCTGTTCCCGTACCGCGCTACAAGCCGCCGAAGAGGCCATCCAGTTGCACGGCGGCATCGGCTTTACCTGGGAACACCCGGCCCATCTATATCTGAAGCGCGCCAAAGCCGACCAGTTGGCACTCGGTTCGGCCGAGGCGCACCACGCCACCCTGGCAACCCTGCTGGACCTCCCCGCGTAGAACGGCACCCAGATGCGAGTATTCGCCAATTTCGACGAACTCACCGCCGCTGTAGGCGAAGTTGTCGGCATCACCGACTGGCACACCATCACGCAACAACAGATCGACCGGTTCGCCGAAGCCACCGGAGATCATCAATGGATCCATACCGACCCGCAACGAGCCGCAAGCGGCCCGTTCGGCGCAACGATCGCACACGGCTACCTGACCCTGTCGCTCATCCCGTACTTCAGCCAGCGGTTGTTCTCGATGGAGGGCGCCCGCATGGGGGTGAACTACGGCACCCAGAGAGTGCGATTCCCCGCCCCGGTCCCGGTCGGTTCGCGGCTGCGTGACCGCGCCGAACTGCTCGACGTGTCGGAGCTACCCGACGGAGCCCGACTCACGATGCGGCACACGATTCAGATCGAGGGGGCACCGAAACCGGCCTGCGTGGCCGAGATACTCGCCTTGGTCGTGTTATGAGTTTCAACCTGGCCGTCATCCTGCGTGAATCGCGCACCACCGCCCCGCAAGCGCCTTGTTTGCTTATCGACGGCCGTCCGATGAGCTATGCCGAGATCGACGACGAGTCGAGCCGGTTCGCTCGCGGGCTCGCCCGCGAGGGTATCGAGCGGGGATCGGTGCTTGCGATCGCGCTGCCGAACGGCGCCGAATTCGTCGTCGCCTATTTCGGCGCTCTCAAAGCAGGGGCCACGGTCCTACTGCTCAATCCACTGCTGAAGGCTCGCGAACTGGCTTACCTTCTCGCCGACTCCGGCGCACGCGCCGTGCTGGCCCATCACCGGTTTCTCGACGATGTCCGCGAGGGCGTCGAACTGGCCGGCAACGCTGCCATCTTCGCGGTCGGCGAAGCCTCGGCGGCGTTGCCGGCGCAGGTGCGGTCCTATCGCGAGCTACTGATCGGTGCCAGTGTCGCGGCGGGGATCGGTGTCGGCGAGATCGAGCCGACCTCCGCAACCGACACAGCGGTGCTGCTGTACACCAGTGGCACCACCGGAGAACCCAAGGGCGCCCCACTCACACACTTCCAGCTGTATATGAACTGCACGCTCTCGGCGGAGACGGTCGGCCTCCGCCGCGAGGATATCGCTCTGGGCGGCCTGTCGATGTTCCACGTCTACGGCCTGGGGATGCTCAACGCCACGGTGCGTTCGGGCGCCGCGCTGTCGGTGATGAGCCGATTCCGTGCCGGTGAGGCCCTGCGCCAAATGGAGCAGGACGAGGTGAGCATCGTGCTCGGCGTACCGACGATGTACTTCGAGCTGCTGAGGGCCGACTCCTCTCGATTCGATTTGTCGCGACTGCGGATCGGCGCGTCCGGCGGCGCGGCCATGCCTGCGGAGATCCACACCCGATTCGAGCAGAGATTCGGCGTCCCGATCGTCGAGGGATACGGCTTGTCGGAGACCGCGGGCTCGGCCACGGTCAACAAACCCGGTGACCAACGGTTCGGGTCGGTCGGGAAACCGATCTGGGGTGTCGAACTGCGTATCGTCGATGACCAGGGCCATGCTCTCCCTCCGGGACCGGACCACATCGGCGAGATCGTGGTGGCGGGACACAATGTGATCGAGGAGTACCACCGTCGCCCCGACGCCACTGCCGCCGCCTTCACCCGCGGTTGGCTCCATACCGGAGATCTGGGCTACCGGGATGAGGACGGATACGTCTTCGTGGTCGACCGCAAGAAAGACCTCGTCATCCGCGGTGGGTACAACGTATATCCACGCGAGATCGAAGAGATCCTCTACGCCCACCCCGCCATTGTCGAGGCTGCCGTGATCGGGGTCCCCGACGCCCGGCTCGGCGAGGAAGTGCACGCCGTGGTAACCCTACGACCCGGTACACATGCCGAGCCGGAGCAAATCATCGAATTCTGCCGTCGACGTGTCGCCGCGTACAAATATCCCCGCGTCATCCGAATCATCGATGAATTACCCAAAGGGCCGTCCGGGAAAATCGTCAAGCGTGACTTGCAGGCGCTTTTCACGAATCGGACCGGTTCGCAGAGTACTGCCGAAAGAAAGAACACGTGATGTCCTTGAACCGGCTGTGGCACCGCCAGTTGAATCATTACCCGTCTGGGCCGAAGCGATACTCGTACCTTGCTATCACGGTACTGTGCACCGTCGTGTTGTATTACGAGCTGTATGTCCAAGGGGCAGTCGCAACAACCATAATCGGCACATTCGGCGTCTCCTTCGGCGAATTCGTGGCGATTGCCGTGATCGGAAATCTCCTCGGCGCTTTCACTTCGCTTGCCGCCGGGCTGGCCGATCGGTGGGGACGCGCCAACCTCGTTGTCGCCGGCCTGCTGATCACCGCGCTGCTGGTGCTGTTCGGTCTGCCCGCGGCATCGAATTTCGGCATGTACGGTTGCCTGTTCGTCCTGCTGTGCGTGGTGGAGGGGGTCGTCCTCGTCGCCACCCCGGCGCTGATCCGCGACTTCTCACCGCAACTCGGCCGAGCCTCGGCAATGGGGTACTGGACGCTGGGACCGGTCCTGGGCAGCATCTTGGTGACCACCGTATCGAGCCGCACCGCGGCCTCGCACCCCGACTGGCAGTTCCAGTTCCGGGTCTGCGGGATAATCGGCTTGGCCGTGGCCGTGATCGCCCTACTCGGTTTGCGTGAATTGGAGCCCAGGCTGCGCGATCAAATCATAGTCAGTGTGCGTGATAAAGAGTTGATCGAGGCACGCGCACGACAGATCGATCCCGCCCGCGCCGTGCGCGGGCACTGGCGACAGATGCTGCGCCTCGATATCCTCGCCTCAGCGGGGGCGATCAGCGTGTATCTGATCTTCTATTACATCGCCGTCGGATTCTTCGTCGTCTACTTCGTCACCGTCTTCGGCTATTCGGAGGCGCGGGCCAACGCGCTGGCCAAATGGTTCTGGATCAGTATTGCGATCACCCTCCCGCTCAGTGGAGCGATCTCGGACCGGATTCGGGTTCGGAAGCCGCTCATGGTCGTCGGTGGCGTTCTGAGCGCTGGTGCGGTGGCGGAGTTCGCCGGGCTGGCCACACGTCCCGACACCACCTACCACCATCTCGCGGTCGTGCTCGTCGTTCTCGGCGTCGGGACCGGGCTGGCGTATTGCACTTGGATGGCCGGCTTCACCGAGACCGTGGAACGCCACAATCCGGCTGCCACGGCGACCGGTCTGGCGCTGTGGGCATGGATCAACAGGCTCGTTGTCACCGCCGCACTGGCCGGATTCGGGCTGATGCTGCCCGCGGTGTCCACCCTGGCCGACCAAGGTCACGAGGTCTCGCGGCTCGCCACCACATATCGGTCCCAGCTCACCACCCTGGATCACCTGGCCCCGGCCACTCGAGCGGCGCTGGCCGGCGGGGCCTCGGATCCGCGCACCCATGACGATGCGGTCACCCAACTGCTGGCCAGTGGCACCGCCGCCGACGAACCGGACGCGCGAGCGCGAATCCGGCAACTCGCCGAACACCCGATTCCACCGGGGGACCAGCAATTCCTCCGAGTTCACGGCCCGGTCGTCGCCGAAGCCGAACGGCGCAATCCCGAGCAGTGGCAGCGCTGGTGGTTGGTCTGTCTGGCAGGTCAACTCGTCTTTATCCCGCTGACGCTGGTAATGAGCGGCCGATGGAGCCCGAAACGGGCACGCCAGGACGAGACACGCCACCGGGCGGAAGTCGTACGGGAATTGGCCGAGCTCGCGTTGCCGGTGGCGGTGCAGGAGAGGAAATGAACTCACCCGTCCATACCGGGCCCTGTCGGCACAGGGCGGTCCGGATTCAGGCTTGTCCGATGAGAGACAACCGGTCCCGTATAACTACTGCTATGTCGTCATCAACCCAGGGACGTGAATCCGAGCCGCCGTCGATGGTGCCGAAGGCCTTGCTCCGCGAGCTGCCGACCACCGAACGCGGTCAACGCACCCGGTCGACACTGATCGCCGCGGCTCGCACGGTCTTCGAGCGCCTGGGCTACCTCGACGCACGCTTGGCCGACATCACCATGGAGGCCAACTGCTCGACGGGCACCTTCTACACCTATTTCGCGAGCAAGGAAGAAATCTTCGCGGCGGTGCTGGAGCAGGCTCAAGAAGACATGATGCACCCGGGTGCGCCGCACGTCAGCGACGACGACGACCCATGGGCGGTCATCGAGGCCAGCAACCGCGCCTATTTCACTGCCTACGAACGCAATGCCGCGTTGATGGCGATCCTGGAACAGGTCGTCCAGATCGAGCCGGAATTCCGGGATCTACGACGCAAACGCGCGCACGCATTCGTTCTCCGCAACGCGCACAGTATCGAACAATTGCAGGCGCGCGGTGCGATCGACGACGAACTGGATCCGATCTTCACCTCGTGGGCGCTGTCGGCCATGGTCAGCCGCATCGCGTACTGGTATTTCGTGTCCTCCGAGGACGGCGACCCCGGGCGGCCGCGCACCCTCGACGATCTGGTGTCACTCACCACCCGGCTGTGGGCGAATTCCCTCAGATTGTCTTCCCCCTCCCAACCGTAAGAATCGGGTCGAGCCGGTTCCTCATCCGAGAACCGAAGCATCACCCGGCGACCTCAACTTGAGGTTGACGTCATGTTCGAGAAAGTAGACGCTATGCGAGAAGCCGTTGTTCTTTCCACCGCCCGCACGCCGATCGCCAAGGCGTACCGCGGAGCGTTCAACAACACCCAGGCCCAGGAATTGGCTGGTCACGTGATCTCTCACGCCGTGCGGCGAGCCGGCCTCGACGTGACCGAGATCGAGGACGTCGTCCTCGGCTGTGCACTGCAGCAAGGCTCCTCCGGACCCAATATCGCCAGGCAGGCGGTGCTCCGTGCCGGTCTGCCCGAATCGGTGCCGGGCATGAGTATCGACCGCCAGTGTTCTTCCGGCCTGATGGCTATCGCCACCGCGGCCAAGCAAATCGTCGTCGATGGGATGCAAACCACGATCGGCGGCGGCGTCGAATCGATTTCGCTGGTCCAGAACAACCGTCTGAATCTGTATCGTGCGCAGGATCCTTGGCTCGTGGAGCATCGTCCCGATATCTATATGCCGATGCTGCACACGGCCGAGTTGGTCGCTGAACGATATGGCTTGAGCCGCGAGGCACAAGACGAGTTCGCGCTCATATCCCAGCGGCGAACCGCCGAAGCCCAGGCAGCCGGGCGGTTCGACGCGGAGATCGTCCCCATCACCACAGTCAGAACAGTGGCCGCCGACGGTGATTCCGCCACAGAAGAAGTGGTGACGTTGGGTCATGACGAAGGAAACCGCCCGACGACGACCGCGGCCGACCTGGCGAAGTTACGGACCGTACTGGCAGACGGACAACTCACCGACCGAGCCAGCGTCACCGCCGGCAATTCCTCTCAACTCTCGGACGGGGCATCTGCCTGCGTGCTGATGGAAGCCCGCGAGGCCGAACGTCGAGGACTGACGCCACTGGGGGTCTATCGCGGCATCGCTGTCGCCGGATGCGCACCTGACGAGATGGGTATCGGCCCGGTTCTCGCCATACCCAAGTTGCTCCAGCGCCACCACCTCACTGTCGACGACATCGGCCTGTGGGAACTCAACGAAGCCTTCGCCTCTCAGGCGCTGTACTGCCGCGACAAACTCGGCATCGACCCACAGCGCTGCAATGTCAACGGTGGCGCCATCTCCGTAGGCCACCCATATGGAATGACCGGATCACGACAGGTCGGCCACGCATTGATCGAGGGCCACCGCCGAGGCGTGCGCTATGTGGTCGTCAGCATGTGCGTCGGCGGCGGAATGGGGGCAGCGGGGCTGTTCGAGGTCGCCTGAACCGAGGGCACTGGTCGAGGGTGAGGTCCTTGGCTTCCAGGATCGCGGCCAGGTGAAGCGGTGCGCCGCGAGTTGTCCGAGAACGCCGACCGCGCCCGCTACATCAAAGCCCTCGCCACCGCCGCCGGACAGCGCGAAGTGGTGGCGTTGGCGCAGCGGTTGATCACCGCGCACTCGGCCACCGTCGACTGGCTGACCACCGTCCTGGCTCGCGGCCATCGCCCAAGAAGTTGCCGGACTCACCTGACCCTCCTCCTCGGCCGCCCAGCAGAGTGCCGGATGCAGCCTCCATCTGGCCGCCTACACCTTCTCCGTCGCTACAGCTCCACGGCTGTCACCGGGCGGAGTGCGTCGTTGGCCGACCCGCTGCACGGCGATTCGCAGGCGATGCCGTTGTGGTTGCGGTCGAGGTCGGGGGCGATGGCCAGGTTCGCCGCGCTGGATGCCGCGGGCGTGGAGGGCGCTGGGTTGGCCTCGCTGTTGCAGCACACTGAGAGCGTGGTCGCTGCGAAAGCGGCGAGAGCGACGAATGTCGTCATCGGGTGGTCACTGTCGCCGGATCTCGCGGTAGCAGGGTGTCGGGAAACGAGCCGGTTCGAACGAGACACGGGCACTGCTGGACCGCCCGGAACTTCTGCCTACGACATGAGCCGGTAGTCCGCGATCTCGACTCGGCGGGTGCGTCGGTCGTATTCACTGACCAATCCGGGCCAGTTCGCCGTGATCCGACCGGTTTCGGAGCGATACCAGCTCGCACAGGAAGCCCATACCGTCGAGGCGAGCCTGCGCTGCACCTCGGCATCATAGCGTCGCTCGATGTCGGCGCGAACGTCGAGCGCGGTTCCCGGACGAGCGTCGAGATGCTCGATGAGTTGGCGGATGTAGCGCGCTTGGCGTTCGAGCATGTAGATGATCGACCCGGAGCCGAGATTGGTGTTCGGACCGTACATGATGAACAGATTCGGAAATCCGGGAACCGCGATGCCCAGGTAGGCCCGCACGCCCGCGGCCCAAACATCGTGCAGGTCGCGACCGTTGTGATCTCGGATCTTCATCGGCGCCAATAGCTCCTGCGCCAAGAAACCTGTCCCGTAGATAATGGCGTCGACCTCGTGCTCGACACCGTCGGCAGTCCGGATTCCTCGGGGGGTGAGCTCGGTGATCGGCCCGGTCACCAGGTGGACATTGGTTTCAGTGAGCGCGGCATAGAAGTTGTTTCCGAATAGCACACACTTGCATCCGATCGGATAGTCCGGGGTCAGCGCCGCCCGCAGTTTCTCGTCCGAAATTTGTATGCGCAGATTCCATTTCGCGATCCAGCCGACCAAGCGGGGGATGCTTCGAGCCCCCGCAAGACCCAAGGCGCCGAGTTCCCCACCCGACCAGCACAGCAGCCGCTCCACGCTTTGCAGCAATGGCCTCCGCCGAAAAGTCAAGCGGTGCAGACGACCGTACGCGGCGTCCGGCTTCGGCAAGATGTAAGGCGCTGATCGCTGAAAGACCGTCAGGTCGGCCACCACCGGCTGGATACGCGGCACGAACTGGACGGCGCTCGCGCCGGTTCCGATGACCGCCACCCGCTTGCCGGCGAGTTCGTAGTCGTGATCCCACTCCGCGGAATGGAAGCTGACGCCTGCAAACGACTCCCGGCCCGGGATTGCCGGAATTGCCGGACGGGACAGCTGGCCGGTGGCGGGCACCAACACGTCGGCATCCAAAATCTCGCCAGTGTTCGTCTCGATTCGCCACCGTCGCGTTGTCGCATCGAACTCCGCGCCGGTTATCTCTGTGTTGAACCGGATGTGCGGGCGCAGACCGTAGTCGTCCATCAGCTGGTTCAGGTAGTCTTTGATATCCCGCTGCTCCGAATACCGTCTCGGCCAATTCGGATTCGGGGCGAATGAGAACGAGTAATACGGCGACGGAACGTCGCATGCCGCACCAGGATAGGTGTTCTCCCGCCAGACTCCCCCCGCCTCGGATGCCTTCTCCAGGATGACGAAATCATGGTGACCGGAGCGCACGAGCTCCAATGCCATCGCCACCCCACCGAATCCTGCACCGACGATGACTACAGCCACAGACCCAGCCTAGCGCCGTATCCTCGAGTACTGCAGTTGAACCCAACTGACACAACCGAAATCGACCGACACGCTCGTACCTTGTGCACGGGAGATCAGGACCGGGTGGACGACCCTGCGTGGGTCTCGCGCGGGCCCGTCACTACTGGGATGCGTTACCGCTGAGACTGCGCCGCGGTGTTCGGCAGTTCCGCCGACACTCGGGACCACTCGGGTCACTGGTGATCCACGGCCTGCCGGTTGACGAGACGATGCAGCCCGCCACACCCTCGACACCGGATTCGGTGCAGCGTGCGGCGGTCGTCTCCGCTGCCGTACTCACCATGATCGCCTGCGGGCTCGGTGACCCGATCGCCTATCTGGCCGAGAAGTCCGGGGCTCTCGTGCAGGACGTCGTACCGGTGCGTGGCAAGGAATCATTCTCGGGAAACGCCGGTTCGGTGTTGCTGACCTTCCACAACGAGAACGCTTTCCACCTGCATGAACCCGACTATGTGCTGCTGCTGTGCCTTCGTGGCGACCACGACCGGGTCGCCGGTCTGCGTACCGCCTGTATTCGTCGAGCACTGCCCCTGCTCAGCACAGGGGCCCGGGAAACGCTGTTCGCACCAGAATTCATCACCGCACCGCCGCCCTCTTTCCCCTCGGACAACGCCGCGCGCTCGCCGCAGCCGCTGCTGTCCGGCGCTATCGACGACCCCGACATCCGGATGGCCACAATCGCGACGACCGCGCTGACGCCGCGCGCCGAGGCAGCGCTGAACGAATTCGGCCTAGCCTGCGACGCTGTCTCCCGCACCACGGTGCTGACACCCGGCGACCTGGCCATTCTCGACAACCGAGTCACCGTCCACGGGCGCACCGCCTTCCGACCTCGCTACGACGGCGCGGACCGCTGGTTGCAACGCACGTTCGCCATCGCCGACCTGCGCCGCTCCCGCGATCACCGGCCAGACGACGGATACATCCTCACTCGATGATCCAGGGTTCCCGGCAATCCGGACTTCGTCCTCGAGGAGGATGAAGTCGTGTCGTCGAAGATGAAGTATTCGGCCGAGCTGTGTGAGTTCTCGAAACGCCGCGACCCTTAACCGGCGTACGCGCGAGTGCACCTGTGTGCCCCGCGCAGTAAGCGGCATTTGCGGACGTCCCGAGACTGCGGGGACGCATGCAGAAGCCCGCCATAGGCTCCAGCACAATAACGCGGGTGCGAGCCCTCGATCTCGAAGATGCCTTCCGGCGGTACCTGGACAGCCACGGCCGCGCGCTCGACAACCTCGACGCCACCACCGCGATCGACTCGATAAGCATGTTCTATACCGACCACCGCGTGACCGATGTCGACCTCGACAACGACATGCTGCTCTTCCAGTGGGGCGCCTACGGCAACGACCAGCAAGAATTCGTGTACGACATCACCCGCCAGGTAATCACCGGTCCCGGAGATGACGACAGCGTCCGGCTTGCAGATACCCTGTCCGGCAATATATTTCGGGCCGATCGACGCTCGCTCGGCCGCGAAGGCGGATCTTCGGCGAGGATCTAGCCGATCTGTCTGATCGCGGCATACAAGAGCATGTCCACACGCTTCCCGCCGATTTCCTGATGGCTTCGAAGGAGCCCCTCCCGCTCATATCCCGCGAGTTCCGCCGTGCGCACGGAGGCCACATTCCATGGCTCTATATAGAGCTCGATTCGACATAGCTCCGATATGGACCAGGCGAACCGAGTCAGCGCGATGAGTGCTTGACCTGCGATCCCGCGGCCTCGGCTGCGAGGCGCGACGGAGTAGCCCGCTGTCGCCCGGCCTGCACCGATAGGCGCGAGCCATAGACCGGCCGTTCCGATCGCCTCGTCGGTGTCGTTGTCCGCCACGCAGAAGGAGTAACCAACGCCGGTGTCGAGGCGACTGAGCTGCCGCTCGATGTATGCGAGAGCATCCTCGTGGCTGGCTTTGCCGACTAGCGACCCGATCTTTGGCACGTACGGATCGGTCGACAGGTCCATGATCATGCCAACGTCACGGAGCTCGAAAGCTCGCAGACGCACGTCCCTGAACATTGGAGCGACCGACGGCATCACGAGCTCGGCAAGATTCATGTAGACGATCTTCTCCACATTCCGCCGGGTAAGCGACATGATTTCAGGGAAGCCGACGCACGCTCATCGGCATGTGCAGACATCCTGAGCCGCAACAGGTTGGGCTGAGCCGCAAGGCCAAGGAGGGGCCTGGGCATCGCCGATCAGAGAGTACCGACCTGGGCCGTCCCGAACCACACCAAGGAACTCCGGGCTTGGACACCCCGGCTCGGCCGTGCATAGTCACCGACCATGCGAACGAAGACCAATCCCACCTGCTTCCGCAGGTCCATCACGACCGTGGCGGTCGGTTTGGCGCTGGCCATCGGCAGTGCCCCGGTCGCCGCGGCCGTGCCGAACCGCTCGGTACCCTCGAATTCCGCAGCAGCAGTCAGTGATTCGGGATCCTCCTCCGGCTCTGGTTATCTGCTGGAGGCGACGCTCAACGCTCTGTGCCTGCTGACCGGTTCCAAGCCGATGTGCTGGGGCAGCGTCCCGACGGGGTAGCTCAGAAGCAGATACCCCGACATCGTGGCCTACACGCACGGCTACGCCCGCCAGCAACGACTGCCTTCGAGTCCGAAGGCGGCACCGAATCGGCTTCGTAGCGCTGGGGAATGGACATTCTTCGGCAACGGCTGAATCAGGCCGCGCCAGCGTCCCCGCCCGTCCGCGCCAACCAGTAGCGGCCTTATCGTTCCCTCTCCCTGACTGAAGCCGGCGTGGCGAACGCACTTCTGGGCATCTGATGCCGAAAAGGAGCCTTGCGAACATTGCTCGTAGGGGCGGTGTCTGTACCGGTCGCTATGGTCACCGCATGCCTGACCCGCCCCCATGCCGTCGATCAGGTATGGGCTCGTTTCCTTCATGACCTCCGCATGTACTCGCCTCCGCCGCGACCCTGCAACCCGGCGCTACCGCCGAACAGATCGCGAACCTGGAAACTGTCCACGGTTTCGCGTTGCACTCCGACGTCCGGGTCCTGCGCCGAGGAGGTGAGCCGCCTGGAACAACGACCGGTATCTGGGGCGGCCGGGTGCAGGCACCGGTGTCCGCACCGTGCCAGCGGGTGCCGTTATCGGCGGGAGTGGTGCACGGCCGACGCGCGTCAACTGTCGCAGACATTTGCCCGATGCTCGATAATGGCCCGATGTTTGCGGGTACTTGTGAGGCCGATCTGTTCGAGAGCTCCAGGGGGCGGTTGGAGGCGATCGCCTACCGCCTGCTCGGGTCGGCCGCCGATGCCCAGGACGCGGTGCAGGACACCTATCTGCGGTGGCAGAGCGCGGAGCGCGACTATGTCGAGTCGCCCGAAGCGTGGCTGACCAAAGTACTTACCAACATCTGTCTCAACCAGCTGACTTCGGCGCGCGCCCGGCGCGAGACCTACGTGGGCCAGTGGCTGCCCGAACCCCTGTTCGCCGGAGACCCGATGCTGGGCCCGGCCGATACCGTCGAGCAGCGTGAATCGGTATCGATGGCGATGCTCACGGTTATGGAACGGCTCTCACCGAATGAACGTGTGGTGTATGTGTTGCGGGAGGCGTTCGGCTACCCGCACAGCGAGATCGCCGAGATACTCGAAGTCACCGAGGCCAACTGTCAGCAGATCTTTCGCCGGGCCAAGCAGCATATGGCAACCGGGCACGCGCGCATCGAGGTCGACCGAGTCGCCGCCACCAGAATCGTCGAGGAATTCCTCGACGCGGCCGTCAACGGCAATACCGCGACCTTGATCGGCTTGTTGACCCAGGACGTGGTCAGCGTCGGCGACGGCGGCACCTTTATGCCGACACTGTCGCGGCCGCTGGTCGGCGCCGAAAGCGTCGCCCGGTTCTTGCGGCTGCTCGTCAAGCCGACCGAGAACAAACGCGGGAAGCTGGGCGGTGCACCCACCATGTTCGCCGCGGTGGTCAACGGCACGCCGGCGGTGGTGATCACCGTCGGTGACCAGGTCGTCGGGCTGCTGTGCTTGGAGGTGACCACCGCCGGTATCGCGGCTGTGCACGGTCAGGTCAATCCCGACAAACTCGTGCGGGCCAATCGGTGGTGGGCCGACATCGAACACGGCGCCCCGCTTGTCGAATCTTGGTGACTCACATCACATTCGATTCCTGTCAGGATTCGCGGTGCTGCGCGGTTCAAGATGCGAACCACCCAGACAGGAGGAGGAAGTATGGGCAAATCCAGTCTCGCCGCGGAACTAGAGGTCACCAACGGGCGGCTCGTGCACGGTTTACCTTATTCGGCGTTCGGGGCGGGGCGGCCGTTGGTGTTTCTGCGGTGGTTCACGCCTGATCACGCTAATCCGCGGGGGTGGATGCGGGATTCGGAGATCAAGAAGTTGGCCCCACTCGCTCGGCATTTCCGGGTGTACGCGGTGAACCGGGCGCCGGGGATGGCAGCGGGGACCACGATGGCCGATATCGCCACCCAGCACGCGGAGGCGTTGTATGCGGAGTTCGGCGGTCCGGTGGATGTTCTCGGGGTCTCCTCAGGAGGTTCGGTGGGGCTGCAACTGGCGGCGGATCACCCGCAAGCGGTGCGCAGACTGGTTATCGCCTCCTCTGGTTACACGCTGGAGCCCGCCACCAGGGAATCTCAGATGCGCTATGCGGAGGCGGTCATCGCCGGTCACCGGGCGTTGCACCACATGGCCGCCGCTGCCTTCGCCGGCCCGGTCGGGCGGCGCGTCGCCGCAGCAGCTATGTGGCTGGCCGACCCGCTGGCCCGGCCGAAGAATCCGGCCGACACCCACGCCTTCGTGCACGCCGAAGATGCTTTCGATCTAACCGGCAGACTCGCCGACATCACCGCCCCCACCCTGATCGTCGGCGGTGAGCGCGACGCCGCCTACAGCACCGAGACCTTCCGGCGCACCGCCGACGGCATCCCCGACTCCCACCTGATCATCTACCCACGCACCACCCACATGGGCGCGATAAAACACCCCCGCTTCGCCTCGGACGTCACCGCCTTCCTCGCCGCAGACACTCCAGGACCACGATGATCACCCAGCTTCGCGTCGCTCTCCTCTAGGACGATGCTGTGCGACGGGATCGTTTGCCTTCCCCGCGATAGTCGTCGACGTTGCCCGCAGTGCGCAGGTTCTTCCCGCGTCATGCCGGAGTTCCGCGCGTTCTACCTGGCTGCCCCCAGCCGGATTTCGATAGTGGCGTCGCTGACCTAGGACGTTCTCGGCCTCGCCGCACCGGACGAGATCCCGTTCTCTTCGTGGGGAGCAGACGATATGTCCTACCTCGACATCGAATTCGGGCTCGAACGCGAGACTCCTGGCCAGGCCTGATGCCTGAATGTTTATCGGGCGCCACTGTGCCGAACGCACGGTATTCGGCATTTCAGTGTGTTCGGCCAAGTGGCTATAGCTCCGACGCAGGCGTCTTGTTCTGCCGCGAACGCAACTCACGAGACGTGCGGTCGCGGCTCAAGCGCGCGTTCTCGCTATGACCACTGTTTGCGCGAGTCGGTGACGGCCGTTGCCGGGGCTCAGGTGCGGCGCAGTGCGGCATATTCTGCGTTGCTTGCCGCGACGGCTTCGGCCCGTCGTGTAGCTGCGGCGATACTCAATCCGGTCCATCGGGAGATGATGGCAGCAGGCAGTTGCATGGCGAGGGAGGCCAGCGCGGTGGTGCGAGCGGGGCTCGGCGACACTCCCAATGCTCGAACCCTCTCGGCCAAGGCGTCAGCTGTCATCGGGTAACCGGGGCTGGCGCCGGGGTAGAGCCAGTGAAGGTCGGTGGTTTTCCCGAACAGCCTCCGCACCTGGCGATCTCGCGTCGCTGACTGCGCCAGTAGCCCGACCTCCTCGGGCAGCAGCAACGGTTCAGAGCCGAGTTTGACATGAACCAGATCGCCGAAATGGGCGACGTCGCTGACCTTCATTTGGGTGATGGCCTGACATCGGATGCCAAACAGCAGGTTCAGTGCAGCCGCGAGGTGGGTGCGCGCGGGTACGGCCTTGGCGCCGAACACGGCGTTGAGCTGGTGCCATCGGTCGTCCTCGCTGAGACCGACCACGACCAGCTCGCGTCGGCGAGCTGCACCCCGGAGCTCGACTTCACCGGTGTGATCGAACAGGGAAGGCGTTCAGGAGGTGACGGGAAGGTGGCGGGCGAGGAAGGCGAGGCTTCTTCTCGTCCGAGATGATCGACGAGTACCGGCCCGGATACCTCGACAGCATGATGCCGCGAATCGTGCTCAACCGGTTCGGCGATCACGACGAGCTGGCCGCTGCCGTCGTATGGCTGGCCTCGGACGCCGCTGGTTACGTCACCGGCCAGACGATCGCGGTCGACGGCGGCTTCATCCGATCTGGCGGCTGGCCGGCGGTTCTCGCCCAACTGCTGGGGCCCGCGATGGTGGTGGCGTGGTCGCCGGTGCGCATCCTGCCCGCCCTAACCGTCGTAGTGCAGGCCAGGCGCCCTCGCGCGGCGGCATTGGCATTTCTCACCGGCTCCTTGGCCGGTTCGGCTGCCGTCACTGCGGTGATCGTCGGTGCTCCCGCTTTCGCGGAACGGTTACCGCGACCGTCGATGACCGTGACGATCTGGGCACACTGGTTGCGGGGCTCGCGCTGGTCGGACTGGGGGCGTACTCGTGGCGTCGCCGCAAAGCCGCCGAAGGCCGTGGTTCGTGGATCGTCCGCGCCACTGCGATCACACCGGCAGATCGTGTCCTCGCGACACTGCGCCGCCGCATCAACCGCCACCGAGCCACTGTCGTGGCCGCAGGCTCCGCGACAGTCGGCGGGCTGCTCGTAATCGGCAGTCTGGTCGGGCCTGCTCAGGCTCTGAAGCCGCGGATGACACCGGCGCCGGATCCGGAAACGGAGAGTCGATGGCCGGTATGCGCCGGTCGAGATCATTTCCTCCGAGGGGAGGGGAGGGTGTCGCGCTTGATCACGGTTCCAGGAATAGAATCTCGTTGGGTAGCCGCGGGACGTCGGCCGGACCGGAGTCACTGACTCGTACCGTGTCCGCGAGACGGTGCTGCTGCAGGTCGCAGATGAATACCAGGGCAGCAGTCAAACAGGCTACGAAGTGGAATCTCACACCGCCGACGGTCAGCGTGAGCCACACGTCGGGTTCTTCGGGCTGCGGAGATGTCAGTAGGAGCCTGGAACGTCTCTTGTTCGTGGAAAGCGCGTCGAAAGTCGAGAAGTGCACGGTCAGGTCGGGCCCGCCTCGGTCTGTGAGCGCGTGTGGTTGCCGCTCGACCGGCTGCGATACGCCGCTTGCTCGCATTCCACTGTTGTGCTCGATGTCGATCCCGTAGGAGCGGGAAATGCCCACCAACGCCATGCCCACGACCCCGCCCCAGACGGCACTGCCGGAGGCGTAGCGCTGGGTGCGCGCGGGTTTCACCAGCAGCCCGCCCTGCGCCGCGCCGATGAGTTGACGGTTGATCTCGGCAGCGAGGCCAGATCCTGGCCTCCACGGTAGGAGTAGAAGTCTCCCCTCTCGGCAGTGGCGATCGATGGGATCACCATGACCGTCGCTGAGATCGGCAGAACGGACAGCGCCGTTCGTACACCGGTCGAACTTCTTCGGCTTCTCACAACACAACCTCGCATCACATCGTCGGGATGTAGTCCCTTGCCGGATCCGGCACTGCGCACGTCGCGGGTCGGCCGAGCCCGCACAGGATCAACACTGGCGTTCGACGTGGGATCGGCCACAGCACCACAGGCAATGTGCATTGTCTCTACGACAGATGTTGGGTACGGGCATCCAACTTCATGGGTGATTCAGGGGCTCGAAGGCCACCTTTCTTCCATGACTCGGCCGCCGGTGAATGCGGGGCCGAATCGTCAGTCGAAGGTGACGACGACCTTGCCTGCCGCGTCCGGGCTCGAGGCCTTGGCCAGCGCGTCCTGGACCTGGGTGAACGGGATCCGGTCGCTGATGACGGCCGAGTACGGCTCCCAGTCGGCCGAGATGTCGTCGGCGACCTCGAAGATCTCCGTGGGATAGCCCATCGCATTGACGATGGTGACCTCGGTGGTGATGAGCGCGCCGAAATTGATCGGGACCGGTTCCTTGTGCATGGCCACGATCCCGAGCGTGGAACCGTGCTTGATGGTCCGCAGCACCGTCTCGATGACGGCCGGAGCGCCCGCCGCGTCGAGGTAGATGTCGGTGGCGGGGCGCGGGTCGCCGAACGCGCTGCTCGATCCGCCGTGGATTTCGGTCAAGCGCGCGTGTACGTCTTCGACACTGGAGTTGATCACGGCATCCGCGCCGACAGCGAGTGCGGTCTCGAGGCGTGACGGCGTGATATCCACAGCGACCACACTCTTCGCGCCGAGGCGCTTATAGCTGATCATCGCGCCCAGGCCGATCGGTCCTGCGCCGAAGACCACGACGGTGTCTCCGGGGCGAGGCGCGGTTCTGTTGACGGCATGGCGCGCGACGGCCATGGGTTCGGTCAGTGCGGCGACCTCGAAGGGAACCTGCGGATCGACGGTGCCGATGTTGTATCCGAGCCGGGCGTCTTCGACCAGCAGAAACTCCGACAGCGCGCCGTAGGCTCCGCCGTTGCCGACCATTCCGGCCGTCATCGGATCGACGACGACATGATCGCCCTCCGCGATGCCGGTCACCTCGGCGCCCACGGCAACCACCCGGCCGGCCGGTTCATGTCCGAGCGGAGTCCGGCCCGCTCGAGGCGGGATCCCCCCGATGGCGGTGTACATCGCGTCGGAGCCGCAGATGCCGCACGCGGCCATGCGAACCAGCACGTCGGCCGGCCCCGGTCGCGGATCGGCCACGTCGACCACGTCGGTCCTGCCGGGGCCGGTGACCACTACTGATTTCATCGTTGTCGCGTCCTTACCTGTGGATCCCGAGGGTCGTATCGACGCGGACAACAGTGTTGCCGGCAAGGCGGGGACTGCCCACTCTCCGTGTTGATTCTCCAGAAGAGCACGTCGATTTCCTTCGCGGCGCCGCTCCGAGTGCGGGGCTGAGCTTCCGGTCCGGATGTGTTCACGGATCCACTCTATATTCCTAGAGTCGATTACTCTAGTTTTCTAGAGCATCCATCCGGATACGTTGTGGAGTGGCGATTCTGGCTGAACGCTGTGACTCTCGTGCTGATCCAGTCGAGTGCCGCACTACTGTGCCCTCGTCACCGACGCGGGCCGAGTGACCAGCGATGCACGGCTGATCGTCGAAGGCCCGTCGCGCCGCAACGCCTCGCGTCCGGCCCTGCCCGACACGCACGATCGTCACCATGCAGGGCGATCGACCACGTTATCCACTCCGGCGAGCCGTTCGAGGCGGCGCTACGACCACGCCGCGCCCGACCATGATCGGTGCATCAGTAGACCACGCAAAAGAAACGGCGAATACCGGCGGCGCCTGCGATGCGTTCACGGATACTCAGCCGCCATCATGGTCAGGAATGAGTTCCAATCCGGGAATAGGTTGCGGTCGACGATCTCGACGCGCAGGCCTGTATCCGAAACCAGATAGGCGAAGGTCGAGATGGGATCACCGGCGAGGCAGGCTTCAAGGGCGAATCCTTCGGATTCGAGCTGCGCGACCGTTTCGGGGATATCGTCGACGAAGTATCCGAGGTGGTGGGCCGCACTGCCGACCGGCGCCGTCCAGGGAGTTCCGGAAACCTGTTGCACGAGTTCCAGATTGGGCTCCTCGATCGAGTACACGAAACGGAGGGGAACGTCTTCCGCCCGGTCGTGGAACCGAACGGCCAAGGTGTATTCGATAGGTTTCGTCCAGCTGTACCCCGCCACTTCGGTCAATTGCCTGGCGGTCGCCTCGACGTCGGGAACGATCAGGCCGACGTGGTACAGATCTGCGGGGGCAAGGGGGAAATTCATGAATATCTGAGCCTTCCGGCCGCTCGCTACAGTACGCAATCTCAGATCCGGTGCAGGATGCGCAGACCGGTAATTCGAACGGCATCACTTATCGAGGAGATTGTCCGAGCTTGTTCTGTTACTTGCCGACTATCGATCGCCGGCCGTGTGCTGCATCGTCACACCGTGCGCGACCGCTTGCAGGAGCTTGTCCAGGTGGTCGACGCTCTGGATCGATTTGTCCCCGGCGATCATGCGCAGCAGAGCGCCGGAGATGAACGTCGTGAGTGCGACATTCTGCTGATCGAGAAGGGCGTCGTCATCGCCGGGCTGCAGGGTGATGACCGCGTCGCGGCCCATATCGATGATTCGTCGCACGAACCCGTCGAACGTTTCGGCCAGCGCCGGATCTCTCGTGGAGAGCAAGAACAACTCGTGACGTGCTTTGTTGAGTTCGAGACCGACGCCGTGTCCTTGCGCCATCACCAATTCGGCCAGCCGGGTGAACGGGGACGCCGATTCGGGTGATCGCCCGTTGACCGTCCGCAGGTTCTCCATGTCACGGTCGGCTACGCGCTGCGCGACGGCCCGCAGCAGGGCGGCTCGCGTGCGGTAGTAGTAGGACGTGGTGCCGTCGGGGACCGCGGCGTACTGGTCGACCTTCTGGTGGGTGAGGCCCTTGGATCCGTGGTCGGCGAGCACGCGGATCGCCGCGTCGCACAAGACGCGCCGGCGTTCCTCGACGTTGGGTTTGCGTGACTTTCCGATGCGCTGATCATAGTCGGGCCGCGCATCGCCGCCACACTGCCTGATCGTGGTCACCGGGTGGCCTCCGGTCGGAGGAGTCGCCGGTGGTCATGGCCGCTCCTGGATCAGCCGCACGACTTCGGCCGCGAGTTCTTCGACCGGGACGTCGGTAGTCAGGCGCAGGTCCGAATCCTGCGGCGGCTCATAGGGGCTGCCGATGCCGGTGAAGTCGGGAATGAGACCGGCGCGCGCTTTGGCGTAGAGCCCTTTGGGGTCGCGTTGTTCGCACTCGTCGAGGGGGGTGTCGACGTAGACCTCGTGGAACGGGACGCCCGCGTCGGCGTGGATACGCCGTGCGCGGTCACGATGCTCGGCGAGTGGGCTGATCGCCGAGACGAGCACGACCTGGCCCGATTCCGCGAGCAGCGCCGCCACGTGGGCGAGGCGGCGTAAGTTCTCCTCGCGGTCGCCGAGGGTGAATCCCAAGTCCGAGTTCAGGCCATGGCGCAGGTTGTCGCCGTCGAGCACGTAGGCGGGTGTGCCTGCGGCGAGCAATTGCTGTTCGGCGGTGACTGCGACGGTGGATTTGCCCGATCCGGAGAGGCCGGTGAACCACACCGTCCGGCCCCGGAACTGCCGCTGACCGCTGGTGACGAGCGCCGGGTGCTTGACGGTGTTCGGACTCGCGGCGCGTTCGGCGTCGCGTTCGGAGACCGCTCGCAGGCAGATGCCCGCACCGACGGTTCCGTTGTCGTCGGGGTCGATGAGGATGAACGATCCGGTGCCGGGGCTGCTGCGGTAGTCGTCCAGCAGCAGCGGCGCCTGCGTACGCAGGCTCACACGTCCCAGATCGTTGAGCACCAACTGCTGGGCGGTTTCGTCGCGCTGCATGGTATTCACGTCGAGTCGGTAGCTCAGTCGTGAGATGTGTACTCGCGTGGTCCGGGTCGTGTGTTTGAGCAGGAGTTGGCTGCCCTCGCGCAGCGCCGCGCTGTCGGTCATCCAGCAGATGGTGGCGTCGAATTCCCGGGTGGCGCGTGGTTGGTTGTCGACGCGGGTGATCATGTCGCCGCGGGAGATGTCGATGTCGTCGGCGAGTGCGACTTGGACCGACATCGGTGGGAATGCCTCGGTGACGGGACCAGTGGGATCCTCGATGGCGGTGATGGTGGACTTCTTGCCGCCGGGCAGCACGATGACCGCGTCGCCGGGGCGCAGCACGCCGCTGGAGATGGTGCCCGCGTAGGTGCGGTGGTCCTGGTGGTCGAGGCGCTGCGGTCGGATGACGTACTGGACGGGGAGGCGGACATCGACCAGGTTCCGGTCGCCTGCGACATAGACCTCTTCCAGGTGTGGCAGCAGCGCGGAACCGGTGTACCAGGGCGTGTTCTGCGAGGTCTCGACGACGTTGTCGCCGAGCAGGGCGGACATGGGGATGGCGGTGACGTCGTGGAAGTCCAGTCGTGTCGCGAAATCGTGGAACTCGTCGCGGATCTGGTGGAATCTGTCCTTGTCCCACTGCACCAGATCCATCTTGTTGACCGCGAGCACTACGTGGCGGATACCGAGCAGGGAGGCGAGGAACGCGTGTCGCCGGGACTGTTCGACAAGGCCGTTGCGCGCGTCCACGAGCACGATCACCAGATGTGCCGTGGAGGCTCCGGTCACCATGTTGCGGGTGTATTGGACGTGGCCGGGGGTGTCGGCGATGATGAATTTGCGTTTGGCCGTGGCGAAGTAGCGGTAGGCAACGTCGATGGTGATGCCTTGTTCGCGTTCCGAACGCAGTCCGTCGGTCAGCAGGGCGAGGTCGGTGTAGTCGTCGCCGCGGTTCTTCGAGGTGCGTTCGATGGCCGAGAGCTGATCTTCGAGAACGGCTTTGGCGTCGAACAGCAGACGGCCGATCAAGGTGGACTTACCGTCGTCCACCGAGCCTGCCGTCGCCAGGCGTAACAGCGTCGCCATCAGAAGTACCCTTCTCTCTTGCGGTCTTCCATTCCCGCTTCGGAAATACGATCGTCGGCGCGGGTGGCGCCGCGCTCGGTCAGTCGCGAGGCCGCGGTCTCGGCGATGACTTCCTCGACGGTGGCCGCGGTGGATTCGATGCAGCCCGTGCAGGTGACATCACCGATGGTCCGGAATCGCACCGAGGTTTCGAAGGTTTCTTCGCCGTCAGCGGGCCGCATGTGTTCGTCCACTGCCCAGAGCATTCCGTCGCGGCGGAACACCGCGCGAGTGTGGGCGAAATACAGCCGCGGCAGTTCGATCCCGCGCGCGCCGATGTAGGACCAGATATCGAATTCGGTCCAGTTCGACAGTGGGAAGGCCCGGATGTGCTCGCCGCGCCGGCGCCGGCCGTTGTAGAGGTTCCACAGTTCCGGCCGCTGCGATTTCGGGTCCCACTGGCCGAATTCGTCACGGAAGCTGAAGACCCGTTCCTTGGCTCGCGCCTTCTCCTCGTCACGGCGGGCGCCGCCGAAGACCGCGTCGAATCGGTGTTCCCGGATAGCGCGCAGCAAGGTGGTGGTTTGCAGCGGATTGCGTGAAACCGGGTTGTCGACGATCGTGCCCGCGTCGATGTCGTCCTGCACCGAGGCGACTTCCAGGCGGACGCCGGCCTGTGCGACGATCCGGTCCCGGGTAGCGATGACCTCGGCGAAATTGTGGCCGGTGTCGACGTGCATCACCGGGAACGGCAGTCGAGCGGGCCGGAACGCCAGCAGTGCGAGGTGCAGCATGACGATGGAGTCCTTGCCGCCGGAGAACAGCAGGACCGGCCGCTCGAATTCGGCGGCGACCTCCCGGATGATGTGCACCGCTTCGGATTCCAGCGACGCCAGGTGTCCCAGTTCGTAACGCGCGATTTCCTGTTCGGGTGAGACGGTTTTCGGCACCGTGACCTACCTAATGATTCTGTCGATCAGTCTGGTGACTGCGGGCGAGTCGGCGTCGGTACCCGGGGCTTCAGCCCAGGCCCTCCAACTCGATGGCGGGGAAGGTGTCCAGGTACTCGGCGAATACCGGCTTCAGGTCCTCGACGGTGAGACCGAATTGATCGAGGTGATATTCGTTGGGTGCGAAACGGTTCTGCGGGTGAGCGTCCAGCCAGCTCCGCATCCGGGATTCGGTCTCGGTGGTGAGCTCATCGCCTGCCCAGTCGTAGATATCGCGCATGACCGCCAAGGGATCGCGCATCATCTCGGAGTAGTGCATGTGGAAGAACCGGTCGTCGCCGATTCTTTCCCGGGCCCGCAACGGCCGGTCGACGTGGGCCTGCATCTGGGTCAGTGCGTTCCGCCCCTGTTCGTGCCAGTCGACGCCCTCGGGCGTGGTGACCATCGACTTGGGCAGCCGCCACAGGTTGCCCAGGGATCCGGTGGCCTTGTAGGGGTCGCGGTGCGCCCACACGATGCGCACGTCGGGGAATTCGGCCAGCAGCGCGTCGATGTGGACGGCGTGCGAAGGCATTTTCAGACTCCAGGCGCCCGGTGCGCGGGACTGGAGCAGTTGCAGGTAGCGCCGTTGATACCGGTAGGTCGTGGACATATCGGTTTTGTTCAGCAGCCATTCGGCGTACCGCGTGTTGGTCATGAACGCATCCCAGGACAGGCCCTTGAAGTCCTGGTTGTGGATGAACATGTCCTCGGTGGGGCCATCGGCGTCTTCCCAGTGCGGCAGGGCCATGTTCGCCTGCTGGATCATCTCCAGCATTGCCTTCTGCTCTTCGAGCATCGCCAGACATCGCGGGTCGGTTCGCAAGGTCTCGGTGGTCGGCGGAGGAACCGGCTGCATGCATTCCCAGTGCAGCAGCGATCTGCGGGCCGGGTCCTGGTCCAACAGGTAACTGATCACGGTGGTGCCGGTCCGGGGCATACCGAGGATCACGAGTGGACGTTCGATCTTCTCCTCGAGGATCTCGGGGTACTCCCGGATGTGATGGTGCACTTTCAGTCGTCGTTCGAGGACCTTGACGCATTCGTCCAGAAGGTATTGCCGCCCGAACGGGGTGTAGGAAGGGTTGGTGTTGATCTCTTCCAACACCAGCTCGAGGCCCGGTTTCCAGGAGGCGGAGTCCAGTTCGGTGTGGCCGGTGCGTTCGCTCGCGATGGCCAAGACGTCCTCGACGGTCTCGGCGTGCAGGTCTGCCATGGGAATGCCTTTCGCGGAGATCAGACGGTGAGGTAGCCGCCGTCGACCGCGACGCTGGTGCCGGTGATGTAGGAGGCCGATCGCGAGCACAGGAATAGCACCGCGCCGTGGAGGTCTTCGGGGGTACCGGGGCGCCCCAGCGGGGTGTGGAATCCGATCTCGACATCCATGACCTGCGGGATGTCCATGGCCGCTGCGGTCATGCGGGTATTGATCAGGCCCGGAGCGACGGCGTTGACGCGGATACCGTCACCCGCCCACAACCGCGCGAGATTCATGGTGAGCGCGATCAGGCCGTGCTTGGACGAGCCGTATCCGGGAACGAACATCGCCGAGCGGAACGCCGACATGGAAACGACGGAGACTACGCTCGATCCCCCCGCCACGGTGCTGGCCTTCAAGCGATCGTGACAGCCCACCGTCAACCGCATCGGGCCGAGCAGATTCTGCGTGATCGAGGCCGTGTAGCCTGCCGGATCCCATTCGTTGAGGCCGCCGGGATAGGGTCCTCCGGCATTGTTGATCAGGATGTCGAGGTCTCCCAGCGAATCCAGCAGGGCATCGATCGAGTCGGTGTCGGACAGCTGGCACTGCTTGTAGGTGAACGCGCCCAGGCCGACGTCGTCGTAGTCGCCCGCCGATGCTCGGGTTCCCGTGACGGTGACCTCGGCGCCGGATCCGGCGAAGGCGGCGGCCACGGCGTGGCCGATACCGCTCGTCCCGCCGGTCACCAGTACGCGAGTGCCGGTGTAGTCGAAGCTGACTGTGTTCACTGTTGTGTCCTCAATTTCTCGATCGTGGTGCTCAGCCACGCTTTTTCCCAGAAGTTGTCGGTATCGGCGAGCAGCAATTCGTGCGCTTGGATCGCGATCTCGCGGGCCGAGGACGAATCACCGTCTGCCAGAACGGTTTCGGTAAGATGCAGGGCGTGCACGGCACGACCGGCGCGCAGATGTGCTCGGGCGGCCTCGACGAGTTCGTCGGGTCCTTTCGCGTGCACCAGGTCGGTGGCGACGGCGCGGATGGGGACGTCGTAGAGTTCGGTTGTGGACTGGTGGTGGAACCACCCGGCATACATCTCCCAGATCGATCGCACGTTCCACGAGGTTTTGCCGTACCACTGCCCGACGTCGAATTCCTCCGGTAGCCGGATCTCGCTCATCAGGGTGTGGACGTCCTTGCCCGCTTCCATTCCCTCGAAGGTGCGGTCGTGCACCCACTGCATCGCGTCGCGCATCGCGCGCACTTCCTCTTCGATGACATCGGTGCCGTCGATCGGATCGAAATGCCCGGTGATCAGCCGTTCCGCGCCGAGGTCGAGAACCGTGTCGAGCGCTTCGACGTAGCGCAGCGGATCCCGGTACCGGTCGCCGCGGATGGTGGACAGATTCGGCACAACGCCGAAGAGTGGCCCGAAAAGGTTGCCGGTGAAGAGGGTTCTCTCCGCCGGCATCCACACCACCAGCGCGTCGGTGGTCTCGCCGCCCGGTGTGGCGATCAGCACGAATTCACGACCTCCGATACGCAACTCGAGACGATCGTCGAAGGTCGTGGTCGGTTCCGGGAACGACATGTCGATTCCGGTGAAATCCATCTTCTGGATTCGTTCGACCAAGATCTTCGAGATGTTCCCGAATCCGAACGCGGTGTTTCTGGCACGGAAGCCGAGCAGGCGTTGGGTGTCGTCGCGCCACAGCCGGTAATTCGAGTGCATGATCGTGTCGGTGCCGGGCTCGCGCAGATAGGCGATCCCGCCCCAGTGGTCTGGGTGCCCTTGGGTGGTGATGATGGTGTGCGTCGGCCCCGGTACCGCGGCGTACGCGCTGCGGCGCAGCGGTCCTTCGAAGATCAGTCCCGCGTTGACGATCACCCGTCCCGCGTCGGTGGCGATCGCGTAGGAGTTCGAGACTCCCGGTGACATGAAAATGTCGTCGCCGAGGGCGACCGCGGGGACGTCCAGCGCCGGTGCGATCGAGTCGGCGGTCGGACGCGTGCGATAGATGCCCGCCATATGGGATCCTCCCTCAACTTTGCGGTCCGACAGATCAAGCGGACACCTGAGAAATCCGACCCCCGTCCGGTGGCCGAAATAATGGTGGGACAACACGTTTCCACCAAATCCCTTCGAGAATAGAACGCATCACTCTATAAATCTAGAGCGGATTTCGGACATTTGGCTCGGCATATCCGGAGCCGCCATCCCTGGTTTGCGAGAGCCTGACGTCCTCCGCGGACCACACTCGCCGCATCGCACCGCCTTGCGCACACTCGGGCGGGTGGACGCCATCGCGCTACCCGACCGCGACGGATTCGGTTCCGGATTCCGGTCCGGCCGACGCTGAGAGCGGGCACGATCAGCTGAGGATTTGACGCACTCTCTGTGGAGAATGCTATTCTCCATGTCGAGAGTGAAGATGTCGAGACCGATCGCGATCTGGTTTCGGGCGATCGACGGTTCCGAGCTGCGCGTCGCGGGACATGCGCGGATCGGGGTCGCACGCTGACGAACAGGGCCGACAGTAGGAGTGATGGATGGGGCCACCCAGGTCCGGGTGTGGATCGCACCCGCCATCGGACACGCCGTGGCGGCGAATCGCGCTGAACATTGTGTTCAGTCCGTTGCCGGCAGAGGGGTTCTCACGTCACCTCGCACTGTGCGGCACGATCGACCGATGCTCGGGCAGTCCCCGACGCGGAAGCAGCGAATATGAGTAGCCGGATTCACCAAGCTGTCGAGCGGGCATTGGATGAACGGCAACGGGCCGCCACCGAGGAGGTCGAACGCATACTCGAAGCGACCGTCCGTGTCATGACCCGTAACGCGCCCGCCGCTCCGCGACTGAGTGAGATCCTCGCCGAGGCCAACAGCTCGAACAAAGCCTTCTACCGCTACTTCACCAGCAAGGACGATCTCGTCCTCGCCGTCCTGGAACGCGGGGTCGGCATCGTCGTCTCCTACATCGAGCACCAGATGGCCAAGGAAACCGATCCCGCGAGCAAGATCGCACGATGGATCGAGGGTGCGCTGGCGCAGCTGACCGAACCCCACCTGGTCAGCATGAGTCACGCCACGTTCAGCCAACTCACCGCGGGCAAGAGCAACGACCGGGTCACCTTCCACACCATCATGCGACCCCTGCGCGATCTGTTGTCCGAACCGGTAGCGGCCCTCGGGCAACCCGATGCCGTGCGTGACGCCGACATGGTGTTCTTCTGCGTGACCGACTCGATGCGTCGGTATGTCGAGGTGGCGACCCAACCGACGCGCGCCGATATCGGCCATCTCGTCGAATTCTGCCTTCGCGGGATCGGCGCCTTCGAGTGAGGCGCCGAGCCGATACCTTGCGCCCGTTACCGAGATCGAGGAAGAGTATGGACGACCACCACTTGGCGGCGACCCTCGCACGAGAGGCGGGGCAGTTGCTGATGGCCATCCGCTCCGAAGGGGGCGCGGCAGGGGATCGGCAATCCAATGCCCTGCTGACGCGGCGACTTCAGCAGGCACGCGCACGTGACGCCGTCTTATCGGAGGAGAGCCCGGACGACCCGGCACGCCTGGATCGGTCGAGGGTATGGATCATCGACCCGCTCGACGGTACCCGTGAATACGGCGAGCCGCCCCGCCGCGACTGGGCCGTGCACGTGGCACTCGCTGTCGACGGAGAACCGGTCGCGGGTGCGGTCGCACTGCCCGCCGAAGACCTGGTCCTGCACACCGGCAACCCACCTTCGCTCGCCACGTCGCGGTCCGGGCCGGTCCGTGTGGCGGTGTCGCGCAGCCGGTGCTCGGACACGGTCGCGAATTTGGTGTCCGCGCTGTCGGCGACCCAGGTCCCGCTGGGGTCCGCCGGTGTCAAGGCGATGGCCGTCGTGCGCGGCGTCGCGGATGTCTACGCGCACTCAGGCGGCCAATACGAGTGGGACTCCTGTGCTCCGGTGGCCGTCGCGGCGGCCGCCGGCCTCCATGTCTCCCGATTGGACGGCACGCCGTTGCGGTACAACCGTCCCGATCCGCACCTTCCGGATCTGTTGATCTGTCGACCCGAACTGGCCGATAGCGTACTGGCCGCCATGAGTCGCCTCTGAACCACGGTGACGCTGTCTTTCCGAGGCGAATACGTCACCATTCGGCGCCGCGGATTTCCGCGGCGCCGTTGGTCTGTGGTTATTTCGCTGAGATTTCTTCATTTCCGCCGCTCGTCATGGGCGGCACGGTTCACCCGCGGTAATCGGTGGTCTCGGCGAGCTCGCCAGCGGAGCGCATGAGTCGTGGCACGATCGCGCCGAAGGCTCGGAGTTTGGGATTGTCCCCGGCACGCTGGAATCCCTGTTCGAGAACGATGGCGAGTTTCCATTTCGCGAGCACGAGGTAGTAATCCATGTCATCGACCTGACGCCCGGAAACCTCGGCGTAGTGCGCTGCGAGTCGATCGCGCGAGGGCATCCCTCGCAGATCGACATAGCTCGCGCTCGCCGCCTCCAGGTCGTGGGTATCGTCGGGCCAATCGCGCAGCATCCAGGCAAGGTCGAGTTTGGGGTCGCCGATGGTGCCCATCTCCCAGTCCACGATCGCGGCCAAGCGCGCCGGATCACCGTGGTGATATATGACGTTGGCCCACTGGTAGTCCCCGTGCATCACACCGGGAATGAAATCGAGCGGTCGATGGGTGCGCAGCCACGCGGTAGCGGTGTCCATCCCATCGAGTTCACGGCCTTTGATCCGCTCGAACATTCCGGTCCAACGCTGAACCTGCCGGTCGTGGAAGCCCTCCGGCCTGCCCAGATCGTGCAGTCCGCGCTCGCGCCAGTCGACCCGCGACAGCAGTGCGATACCCTCGGCGAGCTGGAAGGCCAGACCCGCCCTCGCCGCGGTATCGCCGGCGAAGGGCTCCGGCCACTGCTTCTGGTGCTGCATCGGCGACCACCCGTCGACATAGTCCATGAGGAAGAACACGCGGCCCAGTACGGCGGGGTCGTCGCAGACCGCGACCGCGCCGGCGTGCGGGACATCCGTGCCGTCCAGCGCTCGCGTGATCCGCCATTCGCGCAGGATGCCCTTGTCGCGGTCGGCGGGCGCGGTGGCGGGCGGTATGCGCAGCACACTGCGGTGCTCGCCGCGGCGGAGGTCATAGATCTCGTTCTGCGCACCGCCGGAGAGCTGTGTGACCACCAAAGGTTGACCCGCTCCGGGCAATCCGACGTCGTCCATCCAGGCGGTGAGCCGGACGGTGTCGAGGGTGCCGGCGGTAGTGTCGGTCATCGATTGCCCACTTCGTGTTCCAGGAATTCGGCGTATTTGGCCAGTGCCGCCTCGCGCTTGGCCGGGATCCACTCGCTTGGCCACATCCCGTCGACGGCGCTGTGGTCGCGCAGCACCTGTCTGGCGACGGTGGTCTTGTGCACCTCGGTGGGACCATCGGCCAAGCCCATGACGGCCGCGCCGTGGATCATCTTCATCAGCGGCACCTCGTCGGTGACCCCGAGCGCGCCGTGGACCTGCATGGCCCGCCAGGCGATGTCGTGCAGCACGCTGGGCATCACGACCTTGACCGCGGCGATGTCCTTGCGGACCTTCTTGTAGTCGTTGTACTTGTCGATCTCCCACGCCACGTACAGCACGAACAGCCGGAACTGCAGGAGCTGGGCGTAGGAATCGGCGATGAAACCCTGCACGAACTGCTTATCCGCCAGACTGCTTCCCGCGGTCTCGCGGCTCAGCGCCCGTTCGCACATCATGTCCAGCGCCTTGCGAGCCAATCCGATGGTGCGCATCGCATGATGAACGCGGCCGCCTCCGAGCCGGGTCTGGGCGATCGCGAAGGCCTGCCCCTCACCTCCGAGTAGCGCCGAATCCGGTACGCGCACATTGTCGTAGTGGATCAGTGCGTGCTGCCCCGACCCCTCGGCCTCGCCGTAGAGCCCGACACCGCGAACGATCTCGATCCCGGGGGTGCCCGCGGGCACAAGGAACATCGACATACCTTTGTATGTCCCCGCGTCGGGGTCGGTGACCGCCATGACGATCAGAAAGGCCGCCGTGCGGGCATTGGACGAAAAGTATTTCCAGCCGTTGATGATCCAGTCCGCACCGTCGCGGACCGCGGAGGTGGTGAACTGCCCCGGGTCGGCTCCGGCCTGCGGTTCGGTCATCGAATAGCAGGAGAACAGCTCACCGTCGAGCAGCGGCCGTAGATAGCGCTGCTTCTGCTCCGGCGTGCCGTAGTGGGCGAGGATCTCGGCATTGCCGGTATCGGGGGCCTGGCAGCCGAAGACGATCGGCGCCCACGACGAGCGGCCGAGTATCTCGTTGAGCAGGGCGAGTTTCACCTGCCCGTGCCCCTGTCCGCCGAGGTCGGGACCCAGATGTGTCGCCCACAACCCCTGTTCGCGCACCTGTTGCTTCAACGGCGCGATCGCCGCGCGGCGGCCACCGTCGAGCGGAACGAACTGCTGGTGCGGCCATACCAGATCCAGTGGCTCGACCGAATCGCGAACGAACTCGTCGGCCCAGTCCAGCTTCGCCTGATACTCGCGGTCGGTTTCGAAATCCCAGGGCACGAAAACTCCTATCTCCTGTCCGAGAATCGTCTTCTCTGTGATCAGGGCACAATCTGGTGGCGCGACAGTCTCCCGGTGCCAGCTGAGCCCAGTCGCGCAGGTCACCCACAGGACCGCCCCGTTGCTCCTAGGCGCGACCTCGTACTGGGCGCCTCCGAGCGGGTCGGGCACTTCGATCTCATCACAGAGAATGCTATTCTCGTTGATGAGATTATCGTACTCCAGTGTTTCCCGCTGACGATCGGAGGCTTTGATGGATTACGCGACGCACTTGGTGCACCAACTCGTGCCAGAGCGCAATTCGGCCCTGAGCGGTGGTCGGCGTGGGTGAACTGGCCGCGCGCCGGATCCTCGTGACCGGCGCAGCGACAGGCATAGGCGCTGCCGCCGTGGCCGTTCTGTCCGAGGCGGGAGGACAGGTGGTCGCTACGTACCACAACACGCCACCACCGCCGGAACTCGCTCACGCGCAGTGGCGGCGCTGCGATGTCACCGACCCGGACTCCGTCGCGGCCACCTTCCGTGCGGCCCGCGACATTCTGGGCGGTATCGACGTCCTGGTGCACGCGGCGGGGGCTTGGACACCCGGCATCCCAGGTCGGCTCACCGTGGACGACCTGCGGCAGGCGCTGGACACCAACTTCGTTTCCACCGTCTTGACCAATCAAGCGGCTTACGAGGCGATGAGGGACAACGGTGGCCGCATCATCAATTTCGGATCCGGCGAAGCGGTGATGGGCAGTCCTATCTCAGCGGCATACGCTGCGGCCAAATCCGCTGTAGCCGCCTGGACTCGCTCCGCAGCAAAAGCGTGGGCCGCGCAGAAGATCACCGTCAACGCGCTGGCCCCCGCTGTCGAGACTCCCGGCGCCGCGCGACTGCGTGAATTCCTCGGACCGGAGGCGCTGCCCTTCCTGGAGCAACAACTCCAACTGACTCTGCCCCTCGGCGGGAAACTCGGTGATCCGGTCGACGACGTGGGACCGGTCCTGGTCTTCCTTGCCGGCTCCGGCGCCGACTTCATCACCGGCCAACTGTTGGCGGTCGACGGCGGTCTGGTCATGCTCGGCGCGTGAGCGTCGCCCGATCGACCGAATCGGTCTCCCCGGCAACCTATTATCTCGAAGGAGCGGTCGTGGAAGATCATTGGAGGCGCCTGGGTGATCACCGCGCGCCGAACGAGACGAGGCGCGAATCCGCTGTTGTCACCGGAGCCGCGGGTGGGATCGGCGCGGCCGTCGCGCGGCTGCTCGCCGCCGAGGGTGTCCGATGCGTGGTCGTGGATTGTGATCCCCGCGTGGTCGAGGTGGCCGAGCAGATCGGCGGCGAGGCGATCGTGGGTGATCTGACCGAGCCGCAGACATCTGTCCGGGCAGTGGCGGCCGCGGGTGACCATCTGGATCTACTGATCCTCAACGCCGGAGTCAACTGCCTCGACAAGGATCCGGCGACCATGGACCTCCACCGCTACCACGCGGTCGTCGGCGTCAATCAGCATGCGGTCGTGTGGGGTCTACGGGCAGGTCTGCCGATCATGCGCCGCCAAGGCGGGGGAGCCATCGTAGTCACCGCGTCTCTGGCCGCAGTGCGGCCGACCCCGCAGGATCCGATCTACGCCATGACCAAACACGCCGTCATCGGATTGGTTCGCTCCCTGTCGGGTGCACTTGCGAAAGAGCACATCCGCCTGTGCGCCGTATGTCCCGGCCTGGTCGACACGCCTCTGACCGCGCCAGGACGCGACCGCTTCGAGGCGGCGGGTATACCGATGCTGTCGGCCGACGCCGTTGCCGCCGCGATTCTCGAGACCCTGCGCGTCGGTGAACCCGGCGCCGAACTCGTAGTCCGGCCCGGACATCCCAACACCTTCTACCGGCCGGCGCCGGTGCCGTGAACCGGCATCGGACATACGACAGAACACCAGGTCTTCAGTCGACGCGCGGCACCGCACAGGCCTCCGTGGTGTGCGCGGCAACCACTCAGGAGCACGCATGGGTTACGCCGACACCTTGTTCGATCTGACCGGCAGAGTCGTACTGGTCACCGGCGGCAGTCGGGGACTCGGCCGGGAGATGGCCTTCGGTCTCGCCCGCTGCGGCGCCGACCTGGTGATAGCCAGCCGGAACTACGACAACTGCGCCGCGACCGCCGCCGACATCGAGCGTGAGACGGGCAGCTCAGTCCTGCCCTACGGCGTTCATGTCGGCCGCTGGGACCAACTCGACGGGTTGGTCGAGGCCGCCTACAACCGCTTCCACAGGGTCGACGTTCTCATCAACAACGCGGGCATGCAGCCTGTCTACGACAACCTGGCCTCGGTGAGCGAGAAACTCTTCGACGCCGTCATCGCGCTCAACCTCAAAGGCCCCTTCCGCCTCTCGACCCTCATCGGCGAACGCATGGTCAACGCGGGCCGGGGCTCCATCATCAATGTCAGCTCCACCGGCTCCATCCGCCCCCGCCCCTCGATCGTGCCCTACGCCGCAGCCAAGGCCGGACTCAACGCCATGACCGAAGGACTGGCCCTAGCGTTCGGGCCAACCGTCCGGGTGAACACCCTGATGGCAGGCCCACATCGCACCGAAGCCACCGCCGGATGGAATCTCGACGATCTCGAACCCGGAGACAACCCCTTCGCCGCCCATGCGCTGCAACGAATCGGGAATCCCTCCGAAATCGTCGGCGCCGCAATCTATCTTGCCTCGGACGCCTCCAGCTACATGACTGGCGCCACCCTCCGCTCCGACGGCGGCATGCCCTGAATCATGCATCACAATGACGCACCGAGCCCTACCCGAAACGCAATCGGCCGAGGGCACGCACCCGACGACCACGGCGGCGGACTTCATGCGCGGCGGCGGAAGACAGTTGATGCTGCCCGCCACCGCGAACGCATCGGCCAACGCGACGGCATCTGGCGTGACACCGTCCTGCTCGAACGCCGCTCACCAGTTCGCTGACAAGCGGCGAAACCTGTCATGTCCGGGTTCGGCACGACGGCGGATCAGGTCTTCAGCGTGAGCTGCTCGGCGTGGAAGTCGAAATGCTTCACCGGATAACGGTAGACGTCCTCGAGGGTCATGACGTCGGTGAAGAACGGATCCCATCGGATGGGAAAGTGCATGGACAGCGCAAAGTTCGCTTCCGGCTCCGTGGCGAGGTTGCGCTGTAATGCCGCTATGACCCGGTCGCATTTGCCCGTCATGCGGCGCCGGTTGTACACGGTCGCGGCGGCGCAGGACCCGCAGTAGTTGATCGCGTTGAATACCGGAGTACCGGCGTCCAGCAACCGGGCGTAGACGCGACCGAATCCGGAAGGGAGTCGACCGAACAGCCGCACCAAGGGCAGTAATCGCAGCACGATCATGAACCCGAAGACCATGTGGAAAAGCAGCTGCTCGTTGGACCACCGAGTTCCGTCCGAAGGCCGCTGGAAGTCGGTGGGGGTAGCCGATCCGACCAGCCGCCGAAGGGTGTCGCGGGCGGTTTCCCATTCCTCCGTGATCGCGCGTCGATCCACTGTCGGCTCGTTCATCGGCATCGGTCTCCCAATGCGATTGTCCCTCGCCGCACGACGGACGCACAGTCCGGCACAGCCGCATAGTCGATTCACGGCGCCGCCGCCGATCGCGCAGGCCGGGTGACCAGCCACCGGCGCGCCGGCTGAGCACGTCGCCCCGTGTCGTTGTGACGACTGATATACCCGAGCGCGTTGCTCCGAACTATCTTCGTCCCCCGAACTATCTTCGTCCCCTGCCGAGCAGAACAGCAGCAGCGAGCGGACCGACCATTGCCGGGCGTCCGCACGTTTGTTGCGCTGCACTCACCACGGAGTAGGTGCCCGTTTCTCGAGCTGACAGCGGGGCGTCGTCCTCGCTGAGCACGGGGCCTCGACCTCAGTGCCGGTTGGATCCCTCGCGTGAGCCTCGGCTTCTATATACAACGTGACCAAACCGAGCGGGCGACACTCCGGAGCGGAGAGGGGTCACGGGAGAGGTTCAGGGCGTTGGGGCCGAAGCAGTCGACTGGACAGCACCCCGGGTGAACCACTGATGTCTGTCCAGTCGCTCTAACTTGGATCACATCATGGGCATGTTCGGGAAGACCATGTTCCACGCGCTGCGCGCCATGTCCATAATCTGCACCCACATCGGTGACATCATCACCGGTCTCACCTCCTAGCACCCATAGCTGTGCATTCACTGGCTACCCCTAGACATCACGGAGAGGCGCACCCACAGATTCAATGGTTCATAATTTTCTGAATACATATTATTATGTATCATCAGTGATGTGGAGACGTTGTTGCATAGTGACGCGCTGGCCCGGTTCGGGCACGCGCTGTCGGACCCGACACGCACCCAGATCCTGTTGAACCTGCGCCGGGCGCCGGGATATCCGTCGGAACTGGCGGAGCGGATCGGGGTGTCGCGCCAGATTCTGTCCAACCATCTGGCCTGTCTGCGCGGGTGCGGGCTGGTCGTCGCGGTCCCGGAAGGTCGGCGTAGCCGCTACGAGTTGGCGGATGCCCGCATCGCGGCCGCGCTCGAGGATCTGCTCGGGCTGGTGCTGGCGGTGGATCCGGCTTGCTGCCCGGACTCCGATACCGACGGGTGCTGCTGATGTCGTCGCTCGGGTTGCCCTCGCTGCCCTCGACGATCCCGGCTGGGCAGGACCCGGACCGCAAAGCGGCGCTGGTGCGGCGGATCCGGTCGTTGGTGGCCGCGACCATCTCCTACAACGTGATCGAGGCGATCATCGCCCTGACCGAGGGCACCCGGGTGTCCTCGACAGCGTTGATCGGGTTCGGGCTGGATTCGGTGATCGAGGTGTCTTCCGCCGCTGCGGTGGCGTGGCAGTTCGCCGGCCGCGATCCGCAGGCGCGGGAGAAGATCGCGCTGCGGATCATCGCGTTCTCCTTCTTCGCCCTCGCGGCCTATGTCACCGTCGACTCGATCCGGGCTCTGCTCGGCATCGGTGAGGCTCAGCATTCCCCGATCGGGATCGGCCTTGCCGCTGTGAGCTTGGTGATCATGCCGGTGCTGTCGGCCGCGCAGCGCCGCGCCGGAGGTGAACTCGGATCCGCTTCCGCGGTCGCCGATTCCAAGCAGACGCTGCTGTGCACGTACTTGTCGGCGGTCCTGCTGGTCGGGTTGCTGCTCAACAGCATGTTCGGCTGGCCGTGGGCCGACCCGATCGCCGCGCTTGTGATCGCCGTGATCGCGGTGAGAGAGGGCCTCAACGCCTGGAAAGGCGACACCTGCTGCCCCACCCCGGTCACGCTCACCACCACCACCACCTCATCCTCCGGCGGGCACGACTGCGACTGCTGCGACTGACCCGCCACCCTCCCGGTCAAAAGGACCTGTCATGCCCCGACTCTCACACCAAGCCCGCCTTCGCTACCAGCAGGAGATGACGGCCGCGAAGACCGCGACCGCCGACGACCGGCGGTGGGCAAACCCGGTATCGGCGCGGCGTCGCCCGAAGCGGGTGACATCCAGCAGGTCGGAGACTGCCTCGAGGGTGAACCCGAGTCGCTGAGCGGCTTTGATCACCCGCAGTACCGTCAACGCCTGCTCCGAATACAGCCGATGCCCGCCCCACGATCGGTCCGGTTCGGCGAGCAGCCCGCGGCGCTCGTAGTACCGCAGCGTCTGGGTGTTCACCCCGGCGGCCGCGGCCAGCTGGCTGGTGCGCAACCCGGTCAACGCCGGTCCCCGCCGATCGCAGCGTCCACCCGTGTCGCAAGCACGTCGAGGACCTCGACTCGGCTGTCGGGGACCTCGATGCGCATCATCAGCCCGGCGCTGGTGGCCTCGAAGGTGAAAGCGAAGAACGAGCAGCAGCCGGACTCACGAGCGGCCAGTTCGCGGCCGCTCGGTTCGGAGTCAGGCGCCAGCAGCAGATCCAGCCGCGTGCGCGCCGGGCGATCGGTGCGCTGCACGGATGCGGCGAAAAACCGGTCGAACTCCGCGACCAGAACCGGTTGCTCGGCGGTAGGCAGGGTGCACGAGGCCGGTACCCAATCCCCGGAACGTGATCATCGTCATGACCTCACGGTAAGCCTGTACCTAGGTACAGGATGCAGCCCCGAACAGGGAGATTACCGCCGTATCTGTTCACCCGGCGTTTGCTTGCGATCTAGTATTGATATCGATCAATATAGGTCTATGTCGAAGTCGCCGCTTCTGATCGTTCCCGTGCAGTCGTGCACGGCCGCGCCGATCGTGCGTGAACCGTTGACCGCGCAGACCGCCGCCGAGCTGGCGGGGGTGTTCAAGGCACTGTCGGATCCGATGCGGCTGCGGCTGCTGAGCGCGATCGCTTCACGCGCCGGGCAGGAAGCGTGCGTGTGCGATCTGTCCGAAGGCATCGATCTCACGCAGCCGACGATCTCGCATCACTTGAAGGTGCTGCGCGAAGCCGGACTGCTCGCCAGCGAACGCCGCGCCTCCTGGGTGTACTACCGGGTGATTCCCGAAGCGCTGCAAAGGCTTTCGGACGTGCTGGTGGTCGAAAGTGGCGCCGCCGCGGGGGTCGACGCGTGAGCGCGGATACCGCCGTCGCGGAGAGCGGAGTTGTGGCGAAGCTGTCCACGCTGGATCGGTTCCTGCCGGTGTGGATCGGTGTCGCGATGGCCGCGGGACTGCTGCTCGGACGAATGATCCCAGGGCTCGGGGATGGGTTGAGCGCGGTGGAGATCGATGGCATTTCGCTGCCGATCGCGATCGGGTTGCTGATCATGATGTACCCGGTGCTGGCGAAGGTGCGTTATGACCGCCTCGACACCGTCACCGGCGACCGGAAGCTGTTGGTCGGGTCGCTGGTGTTGAACTGGCTACTCGGTCCGGCGCTGATGTTCGCGCTGGCATGGCTGCTGTTGCCGGATCTGCCGGAGTACCGAACCGGGCTGATCATCGTCGGGCTGGCACGGTGCATCGCGATGGTCATCATCTGGAACGACCTGGCCTGCGGTGACCGCGAAGCCGCGGCCGTGCTGGTGGCATTGAACTCGGTGTTCCAGGTGGTCATGTTCGCCGTGCTGGGCTGGTTCTACCTGTCGATGCTGCCAGGCTGGCTCGGGTTGGAGCAGACCACGATCGACACCTCGCCGTGGCAGATCGCGAAGTCGGTGCTGATATTCCTCGGTATCCCGCTGCTGGCGGGCTATCTGACCCGTCGGTTCGGTGAACGCGCCAAGGGCCGCGACTGGTATGAGTCCACGCTGCTGCCCCGCATCGGGCCGTGGGCGCTGTACGGGCTGCTGTTCACGATCGTCATCCTGTTCGCCCTGCAAGGCAAACAAATCACCTCCCAACCCCTGGACGTCGTGCGCATCGCGATCCCGCTGCTGGCCTACTTCGCCATCATGTGGGGCGGCGGCTACCTCCTCGGCGCGGCCCTCGGCCTTGGCTACGAGCGCACCACCACGCTGGCGTTCACCGCGGCGGGCAACAACTTCGAACTCGCCATCGCCGTCGCGATCGCCACCTACGGCGCTACTTCCGGCCAAGCCCTCGCCGGAGTCGTCGGACCCTTGATCGAAGTCCCTGTCCTCGTCGGGCTGGTGTACGTCTCCCTGGCACTACGCACACGCTTGCACCCCACCACCCCCGTCGCGTCCACACCTGCCGATTCGGCGGAGGAAAAGGTGCTGGAACGGTGACCGCAATCCCTGCTGTGCTGTTCGTGTGCGTCAAGAACGGCGGCAAATCCCAGATGGCCGCCGGACTGATGCGCCACGCCGCCGAGGGACGCATCGAGGTCTACTCCGCGGGCACCGCCCCCGGCGAGAGCCTCAACGCGTTGTCGGTGCAGTCGCTGCTGGAAGTCGGCGTCGACATCCGCGACGAGACCCCGAAACCGATCGACCCGCGGCTGCTGCGCGCGGTCGACCTCGTCATCACCTTGGGCCGCGAAGCGCACGTCGATCCCGTCGACAGGGTGCGGATCGTGAACTGGGACACCGACGAACCCTCCGAACGCGGCATCGGCGGCATCGAACGCATGCGACTGGTCCGCGACGACATCAACACCCGCGTGCAGCACCTGCTGGCCGAACGCTTCGCCCGCCAACGACTCAACGCCCTCGCGCGCGTGGAGGGCAAAGCCCACACCGGCAAACCCACCGTGCTGTTCCTGTGCACCCACAACGCCGGACGCTCCCAGATGGCATTGGGGTTCTTCACCCACCTCGCCGCAGACAACGCCGTCGCGTGGTCCGGCGGCAGCGAGCCCGGTAACGAGATCAACCCCGCCGCTGTCGAAGCCATGGCTGAAGTCGGCATCGACATCACCACCGAATTCCCGAAACCGTGGACCGAGGAAATCCTGCAGGCCGCCGACGTCATCATCACCATGGGCTGCGGAGATGCCTGCCCTCTCTACCCGGGCCGCCGGTATGAGGAATGGGACCTCGACGACCCCGCCGGGCTCGATGTCGCCGCCGTCCGCCCGATCCGCGAAGAAATCGAAACCCGCGTTCGCCATTTGCTGGCCGAACTCGACATCCCCGCCAGCTGAAAGGCCAACTCGCTCATGGCATCCAAGCCCAGTGTGCTGTTCGTTTGCGTCCACAACGCCGGACGCTCCCAGATGGCCGCCGGATTCCTCACCCACCTCGCCGCAGACGCGATCGAAGTCCGCTCCGCGGGCAGCGCGCCCGCCGAGTCGATCAACCCGGCCGCGGTCGAAGCCATGCGCGAGGTCGGCATCGACATCTCCGACCAGTCACCCAAAATACTCACCTTCGACGCCGTCGAAGCCTCCGACGTGGTCATCACCATGGGTTGCGGCGATACCTGCCCAGTCTTTCCCGGAGTCAGCTACCGCGACTGGGTGCTCGAGGACCCGGCTGGCAAGGGCGTCGAGTCGGTGCGCCCGATCCGCGATGAGATCAAGAACCGTGTCGAGGAACTCGTCGCCGAACTGCTGCCCGCTCGGGCTTGAACTGGAGACATCGACACGATCAGTGCATCTGGCATCTACGAGCGGGTGCCCGAGGAAACGGCGGCGGAGCCGTCGTTCCGGCAACCTGATTGCGGGAAAATCGGCGGACAGGTAGTCAGGAGACTGTCATGTCCATGCCTGCGTCATCGCTTCCCTCGCGCGTGCCACCAAGCTGGCCTTGTTTCTTTCCGACCAAGCGAGTTCCGAGTACGACCATGGAGTCGCGGACTGCCGCCTTCCGAACCACAAGGCTCAGTGCGGAACTCAACAAGCTTTCAGGCGTAGCTGGCATTACCTTCAGCGGAGTGCACCGCGAGTTCGTAGGCTCGCCACTGGCCGGTGCTGATAACCGTGCTCGTTCGGGTTATCCGCGAGCGAATCGCAGTCATGGAGACCGAGTTCGGCCGCATCCTCGGCGTCCCTCCGTGATACACCGCACGACGGGGGCTTTCGATTTCAATCGGCGGGCATCGGTTTTCGATGCACGCAAGCGGGCCGACCTCTCGGTTGAGGGAGCGGTCACGGGAGGTCTGGCCGTCGGAACGGACCGCCCGTGACCGCTCCTGAACGATTCGGGCTACTTCGAACCGGCCACGGCCTCGTAGGGTCTCCACCGGTTCGTTCTGGAACACCGCCGGACCAGGGCTCTACCCTGTGCCATGCAGTTCACCGCCGCGTCGGCGCAGACCGGGCCGTGTGCGACCGGCGCGCAACGGCATTCCGAGCGTGACGCGCAGCGCGGTGTCCGCCATCTCGAGGTAGCCGCGCCAGGCGCCCGGCGCGGTCGCGATCGACCACACCGTGCGGGTTCCGGGTTCTGTGATCGGGAGTCCGGCCAGGCGGTCGGACAGCCAATTGAGCGCCAGCGGGGTCGACAACGCCATCATGGTGAAGTGTTCGCTGAGCCGGTCGCGCACGTACACCACGGTCGCGCCGTGATCGCGGTATCGGTTCACCTGAGCATCCACGCATTCGCGGTGGATCACCTGGTCATGAACCGGTTGCACGACCAGCAGCGGACAGGCGGGCGCGTGGCCGCCCAGCCGCAGGTCATCGAGCATGGCCGTCATCTCGGGTTCGGCGAGGATGTCTGCGAGTGGCCGATCGAGGTGATCGTCGAAATCACGCCCGGCCAGCCGCAACAGAGTGAGCAACGGTGTGAGGGTCCGTGCCTGCTCGAGCAGTTGGTAGCCTCCCGGACGCATGTGCGCGTCTATCACGCGTTCCACCACCGGATACAGCAGGCGTAGCGCGGCGATCACCATCGCGGGGAAACCCGCGAACAGCCCACCGCTGAGCCGCACCAGCACCTGCGCGGGATCTCCCACCGGCGCCCCCAGCACCGCCGCCGTGATGTCGAGTTCAGGAGCGTAGGCGGGGGCCATCTCGACCGTCCACGACGCGGCCATCCCGCCGCCGGAATACCCCCAAACCACGATCGGGCTGTCATCGCCCAGGCCCAGGGCTTCAAAACGCAACGCCGCCCGGATTCCATCCAGAGTGCGGTACCCGGGTTCGCGAGGTGCGCCGAAATTACCCTGAGGCCCTCCGTGATCGGTGATGCTCACCGCCCAGCCGCGCCGGACGGCGTTGGCGATCATCATCGGCCACTCGATCGGAGTGATCGAACCGTGAGCCCGCGACCCGCGCCGCAACGCATACGACGGCGCCGAACGCTCGGTCACCGCATCGATCGCCGATTCGAACGCCAGCAGCGGCCGTTCGACGTCGGGGTCCGCGTCCACGGGTAGCACCACCGTCGTCACCGCAACCTCCGGGCGACCGTGCATATCCGTGCTCCGATACACCAATTGCCATGCCGACACCCTTTGCGGCACCAACCCGAACAGCGCGAGCTCGACCCGACGGCTCCGCAGGATCGTTCCCGGCGGCAATGTACGCAGTTCAACGGCCGGATGCAGGAACTCATCCCGCGACCGCACCTCCACCGGCTGCTGCACCCTGCGGGTCCTCCCGGTCCGTGACCACACCGAGAAGCGGCCCCGCATCGGTCCGGCCTGCCTCACCACACCCGAGCCCACACCCATCGCAACCTCTCGCCACATACCCGAACACCACGCATTGCTAACGCCTGGGCAATCGGCCCCCGGCAGAGCGTAGATGCCGAGCGCCCCGTTCGAAACGGCCCGTACCGAGAATTTACTTTCCTCACAGAAAGAATTTTGGGCTGACGAGGAAGGGTCCGTTCTTCGCCCGCCTCCTCGGCCGGGCCCGCTTGTCGGCGGCCTGATGTGGCAGGTATCGGCGTCGCCCCGCTTTCGCCTTCCCTGTTCACATCGACGTGTGACGGCGACGCTGCACATGTCAGCGGCGATATCGTCGTCATGTCCCATCAACGGCCGCGGTTCTGGCAGGCGGGTCGCGGGGGCACCGGATCGCGTACTGCGAAGATAGGCGGGTGAGCGGCGAGGGCGAGGACGGCGGGGCGGCGGGTGCGCCGTCGACTCTGTATCTGGTCAAGCAGCTCGAGTTGGTGGTGCGGGCATTGCTGGATGACGAACTGCGGCCATTGGGGTTGACGACATTGCAGTACACCGCCCTGACGGTGCTGCAGCGGCGTAGCGGACTGTCGTCGGCGCAATTGGCGCGACGATCGTTTCTGCGCCCGCAGACGATGAATGTCATGGTGCAGACCCTGCAGGAGCGGGGACTGATCCGCCGGGACCGGGATCCGGACAACCGCCGGGTACTCGTGCTGACGTTGACCGAGCATGGGCGAGAGCTGTTGCGCGCGGCCGCGCCCCGAGTCGAGCGGATCGAGGCACGACTGCTCGAGGGGGTCGGTCCGGCGCACAGCCAGGAGTTTCGCGATGCCTTGCGCGGCGGCGTCGCCGCGCTGGCGGCCGAGGCGGCGAACCGGCGGATCTCTGCGATGCCCGACCCCTGAGTCGCACCGGTTGACTTCCACGGCTGGGGCTGACACGCTGTGCGCGCAATCATCAGCAATACTGATAATGAAGGTGAGGCGGACATGGCCCGCGAACCCTGGGGCGACACCGTTGCCGTGGACTTCGACGAAGGTATCGCCTGGGTGACTTTGAACCGGCCACAGAAGCGCAACGCGATGAACCCGGCCCTCAACGATGAGATGGTCGGCGTACTGGACCACCTCGAATCCGATGACCGATGCCAGGTGCTCGTACTCACCGGCGCGGGCGAAGCTTTCTCCGCCGGAATGGATCTCAAGGAATACTTCCGCGAAGTCGAGGCGACCGGCAGCATCGCGGCTCAGATGCGGGTGCGCCGGGCCAGCGCGCAATGGCAGTGGAAGCGCCTGGCGTATTTCGGTAAGCCGACGATCGCGATGGTCAACGGATGGTGTTTCGGCGGCGCGTTCACGCCGCTGGTGGCCTGTGATCTGGCCATCGCCGATGAGCGCGCGCAGTTCGGGCTCTCGGAGGTGAACTGGGGGATTCCGCCGGGCGGCGTGGTGACCAAGGCGCTGGCCGCCACCATCGGCCAGCGGGACGCGCTGTACTACATCATGACCGGCGAAACCTTCGACGGCGCACACGCGGCGAGGATGCGACTGGTCAACGAGGCGCTACCCGCCGAACGGCTGCGGGAGCGCACCCGGGAACTGGCGCTCGAGTTGGCTGCGCTGAATCCTGTTGTGCTGCATACGGCGAAGGTCGGATACAAGTTCGCCGCGGAGATGACCTGGTCGCAAGCCGAGGACTATCTGTACGCCAAGCTGGATCAATCCCGCGCCCTCGACCCGGAGAATGGCCGCGAGCAGGGGCTGAACCAGTTCCTCGATGATAAGACCTACCGGCCCGGACTCGGCGCCTTCGACCGATCGAAATAGCCCGCGCCACGACAGGGGAAGAACCGAAGGTGCGAAATCAAGGATTGGGTTCGTGGCCGGAGCGCCGGTCCAGGATGACCCCGTCGGCCATCGCCATCACCACCGCAGACCGGTCGGTCAGCTACATGCAACTGAACGATCGCGTGGTTCGGGCAGCAGAACTATTGCATCAGAACGGCATTCGCCGAGGCGATCGAATCGCCTACCTCGGGCCGAATCACCCCGCCTACTTGGAGCTGTTGTTCGCGGCGGGACGGGTAGGTGCGGTTTTCGTTCCGCTGAACGCTCGATTGACCGCGGCGGAAGTTGATTACGTGCTGGACGACTCCGGCGCGCGGTTGTTGATCCATACGGCCGATTTCGACGCCTTGGCCGCGGACATCGCGGATCGGCGCATGCTGCGAGTCGACGGCCCGGGCGGTTACGAAGAACTGCTCGCGGCCGCTTCGTTCGCCGAGATCGATGAGCCGGTCGGTCTCGACGAGGTCTGTCTCATCATGTACACCTCTGGAAGTACCGGTCGACCGAAGGGGGCGATGCTCACCCATGGCAACCTGACGTGGAACTGTGTCAATGTCATCATCGAAAGCGATATCGCCGCCGACGAGGTGGCATTGATCACCGCCCCACTGTTCCATGCCGCCGCCCTCGGCATGGTTTGCCTGCCGACCCTGCTCAAGGGCGGACGCGTGGTGCTGCTGGAAAAATTCGATCCGGCGACGGTTCTGGATCTCATCGAACGCGAGCGCGTCACCTGGATGTTCGGTGTGCCGACGATGTTCGACGCGCTGGCGGAGCACGAGCGCTGGACCGACGCGGACCTGTCGAGCCTGCGCATCTTGCTGTGTGGTGGAGCGCCGGTGCCGCACGACACGATTCGGCGCTATCTCGACCGCGGGTTGAGTTTTCTTCAGGGGTATGGGATGACCGAGACCGCGCCAGGGGCACTGCTGCTGGACCGTGCGCACGCGGAATCGAAGCTGGGATCCGCCGGAGTGCCATCGTTCTTCACCGCTGTGCGAGTCGTGGACGCCGAAGGACATCCGGTAGCACCTCACGTTCGAGGGGAGGTCGTCGTCAGCGGGCCCAATGTCATGCGGGGCTACTGGGGGCAACCCGAGGCGACAGCGGCGGTATTGCGTGACGGCTGGTTTCACTCCGGCGACGTCGCGACCGTCGACGACGACGGCTATGTCTACCTGGTCGATCGCCTGCGGGACGTCATTATCTCGGGTGGCGAGAATATCTACCCCGCCGAAGTGGAGCAAGCGTTGTGCCGGCACGCCGCGGTCGCTTCGTGCGCGGTGATCGGGGTGCCGGACCAGCGCTGGGGGCAAGTGGGCAAGGCCGTCGTGGTGCCGGTGCACGGGGCCGCGGTGACGGAGCGGGAATTGCTGGACTTCGCGCGCGGGCGGTTGGCCTCGTACAAGGTGCCCCAGCACATCGTCTTCGTCGATGAGTTACCGACCACCGGCTCGGGGAAGATTCACAAGACCGTCGTCCGGGAAATGTACGGGCAGCCATGAGGGACGCTGCGCCTCTTGTACTGCTCCATGGCGTGGCCATGTCCGCGAGAGTGTGGGACGACGTCATTCCGCTCGTGCAAACCCGGCACGAGGTGGTCGCACCGACCGCCCTCGGACATCGGGGTGGCCCGCTGGTGATGCGCCATCCGGCCACCGTACGGGAGCTGGTCGACGGTGCGGAGCGGGTGCTCGACGATATGGGGATTGATCGTGCGCATCTCGCTGGGAATTCGCTGGGCGGGTGGATGGCCATTGAGCTCGCGCTGCGTGGCCGGGCTATCAGTGTATGCGCGCTCTCGCCCGCCGGATGCTGGGACACGGGTGGTCACGGGCGGGCGGGTGGTAACGCGAAGTTGCGCCGAATGGTCGGCCTGACTCGTCGAACGCGCCGAATCCACCCACTGGCGTTGCAATCGGCATCGATCCGACGGCTGGCGATGCGTGGTATCGCCTGTCACGCGGATCGATTGACCCCAGCACAGGCGTTGGCGGCGGCCGACGATCTGATCGGGTGCACGGTCCTCGAGGACCTGTTGGCTACTGTCGAACAGATGCCGGAAGTGCCGGAACTGCCGTGCCCGATCACGCTCGCCTGGTCGGGTGAAGATGTGATCTTTCCCTTACGGGTAAATGGGCGGATCGCGCGAGAGCGTTTGCCCCAGGCGCGTTTCGAGGTGCTGCCCGGTATAGGGCACGTGCCGATGATCGATGATCCGGGACTGGTCGCTTCGACGATACTCGCCACGACCGGCACGGGGGAGTTGGGATAACTTTCGCATCAGTCGCCGACGTGCACGTGGGCGACTGACCTGGCGGGGACTGGCCAGTGGTGCCGGGGGCTACGGAGACCACCCCCAGGCGGGTCCCGCTCGGGCCGGCGGCTCGCACAACCTCGACGGAGGCGTCCATATCGTTGTAGAGCTTGTACCAGCCGACCGAGGTACGTTCGGCCGACTTCGAGGCTTCGGACACAACAACCTGCTTCACCTCGAGATCCTGCTCCGCTTTGGTCATTGCCTTCTCCTTCGATTGGGCATTCGTCACACAAGGAAGCGGTACCGGGAACCCGCGCAGGCACACGCGAGCCCACGCCGAGCTGCCGGTATCACCCCACGATCTGGCTCCACCTGTCCTCCGAGGTGACGCATCAAGTCGCTGAAGAATCCGTTCACCTGACCTGCCTGCTGGGGCGTGTCCGTCATCAGCGATGTGAGGAAGTTGAATTCCTTGCCCAGCACCTCGATAAGAAGGTCACTGACCGCCTGGAATACGGAGAGGATCATCTGCTGCCAGTCGGGGTGCTGGTGGCCGAGGCTACCGGAACAGTTCACGGAACACCTCTACGGAACACCGTGACCAGGGCGTGAGTTCTGCGACCGTGGTGTTCCATTGGCGGATCGTCTAACGGGACACCGGCCGGACGCCCGGAACCAGCAGCTGGCTGCCAGACAGCTGACACAGCGCGCTGGGCGTGGTCAAAGCATCGGCAAGTCAAGGTATCTGCTGGGCGACACCGGCGGAATCGATTCTCGCCCCGAACCTCCCGTTTTGCGCCGCCGCCGGAATCGGAAGCGTCGCGTCTATGTGTTCGTGGTGGTCGTCCCGCAGCCGCCCGCGGCGGTGAAAGGGTGGATCAGCTGGCGGGCGTAGTCGACCGGGTAATCGGGTTCGGCCGCCATGCCGAGCTGTTCGGAGGTGAAGCGCCGGCCGGGATCGTAGGAGTAGGTGCGGTAGAGGTGGTCCCAGAGCAGGGTGAACAGCCCGAAGTTCACGTCGCCGATACCGGCCCACTTGAGGTGATGGAAGCGGTGGCCCGCGTTGAGCGCGAGGACGTATCCGGCGGGACCGACACGGTAGTCGGCATTGGAGTGCTGTAGCAGCAGCTGGATCGCGACGGCGAGGGCGAGGACGGAGGCCACGTCGACGGGCAGGCCGAGCAGAATCAGCGGCGCGACGCCGGCGGCCATCTCGACGGTCTGGTGGACGGGATGTTTCATCAGGCCGTTGAGTCCGTAGAACCGGGTGACGCTGTGGTGCACGGCGTGGAATCGCCACAGCAGCCCGATCTTGTGACTGGCCAGATGCACCGTGGTGATGCCGAAGTCGGCGATCAGTACGGCAAGGAGGACCTGTCCGGCGAAGGGCAGCTCGCCGGGCCAGATCCGCGCGCTCGGGAGGATCGCGGCCAGCAGCGGAATGGCGGCGACGCTGATCAGGATCAGGGTTTCGTTGACCATCGCGTGGATACGGTCGCGGCGACTGTCGCCGAGGTCGTGGTTCCAGCCCTGCTCGTACGGGATGATCCGTTCGGCCAGGAACGAGGCTGCGATCGCCGAGGCCAGGATCGCGAGGAGCCAATATTTCGGGGCGCCCGCAGCCGAGAGGGCGATACCGAGCCCGTTGAGCCCGAGCAGCATGAATGGTACATAGGCATACCGCGTGATTCGTTGTGCCGCCAACAGTATGGTCGTGTGCATGCGTTGAGCGTGCTGGCTCGACACCGCATCCGGCTTGAACGATTCGGCTATCGCGAATCGTTGTGCCAGGACAGGTTCCGGCTCAGCGCCGAGGGCGGCAGGCCGAAGGTCTCCCGGCAGGTGCGAGTCAGGTGGGCGCTGTCGGCGAACCCGGCGGCATGCGCGGCGGTGGTGAGGTCCGCGCCGCCGGCCACCGCGTCCCGCGCGATCATCAGCCGCAACCAGAGCACGTAGCGGCGCAGCGGCAGCCCGACCTGAGCGGTGAAAAGATGTGTCAGTCTGCTCGCCGAAATGCCGACGCGGGCGGCGAGATCGGCGGTGCGAATGGTCCCGGAGGCGACGACGACCGGCAGGCAGTGCAGCGCGGAGGCCACCGCCGGGTGGCGGACGGCGTGGGAGACGGCTGTGCTGTGCGGCGCCAAGATCGCCATCAGTTCGGTGACGGCCGCGGCCACCGGCGCATCCTGATCGGGCAGGGACAGCGCCGGTCCACCGGACCAGCCGGCGGTGTGGGCGCGGTGTGTGGCGGCACGACCGGCGGTGCTGTCCGGATCGAGGAACATCGCGATACCTGCGGGGGCGCCGCGCAGAACGCGATGCGATGCATCGGCGGGGATGATCATGTGGGTACCGGTGCACTCGGCGTGGTCGCCGGCAACGGTGATCGGGCCGGCCCCGACTATCACCTGGACGGCGTGGTGGGCGTGGGTGCCGGTCGGGCCGATCGATCCGCTGAAGGCGAGCACGCCGGGACGCAGCAGGACCTCGCCGCGCCAGGGCTGCGGGCCGGTGCGCTCGTCAATGGTGGCGTCGGGAGCCTGCGTCCCGCATGCCGCCGAACGGAGTGGTGACACCGTCGTAGCGTACGTGCAGCATCATCCCCTGATGTGCGTGCGGCAGGTTGTGGCAGTGAGTCATCCAGATGCCCGGATTCGATGCTCGAAACACGACTTCCCAGACTTCTCCGGGGCGAACATCGAAGGTGTCGACCCACAGCGGGCTGCCCGTCGCGGGCTGTCTGTCTCTCGACAGGATCAACACCGCATGGCCGTGCAGGTGCCAGGGGTGGGTTTCGCGGCTCCGGTTCACCACGGTGAGACCGACGATATCGCCCTCGGCGACGAGTTGATCCGGAATCGAGGGATGCCCGCGCCCGTTGACGGTGTGCGCATAGGTCGGCACTCCATCGACCATGGCGACTCCACGGTCGAGAACCAGGGTGAAGTGCCGGTCGGTGGCAGCGCCGCGCAACGGAACCGGCACCGGGGTCCCGTAGGTCAGCAGATCGAGTTCGGGCCATTTCTCGATACCGGCGATGACGGGCACGCGGTTGTGCCGATCGCTGGTGGGATGTAACCACAGAGGGTGGGCGCGGTCGGCGTCCAGCACCAGTGCCACAGCTGCGTCCGGCATGACGAATACGAGGTCGTAGCGCCCACCCGCGGGTGCGCGCAACCCGATACGGCTGATCTCGCCGGGCCGCGTCAGGTCGCGGCCGTCGACGGCGGCAACACGGAACGAGGTGCCCGCCAACGCGAAGCGATGCGGATCGGAACTGGCGTTGATCAGCCGCAATCGGACCGCGGTGCCCGGCGACGCGAGGTGTTCGTGCCCACCCGCGATCGTGGCGGCTCCATCCAGTGTGTGCACGGTCAGCGTGAGATCCAGCTGCCCGGGATCGGGTTGCACGCGAGGTTGCACGATCATCGGGCCGAAGAGTCCCCGGCGGACACCGACGAGAACGTTTTCGAAGCCTTGCGGGCGGACGCGAGCGGATTCCTGCGCAAAGATGCGCGAGCCGCCGAACTGCCGCACGCTATCCGGGTGATCGCCGACGGCGACGCCCTGCTGGTCGTCATCTCATACCAGACCGGGCTGACCAGCCCTAGCTGCGGCAGCCCGCGGCGGCGATCGAATTCGTCCGGCACAGCCGCCACGCGGCTCGGTCCTCGTCGACGTCCGCGCGGCTACGACCTCCCGCGCAGACGTTTGCGATCTGCGTACGCGGATCGACGTAGACAGTGCCGACCGCTGACGGACGCGGGACGTGCCCACCGGATCGAGAATCGATGGCGTGAGAGGCAAAGTTCCACTGCGAGTTCGCATTCTGTCCGCGCTTACCACCGAGCCGGACTGGGATTCGATCACCCCCGAACAGATCATCGAGGTACGTGAGGCTCAGGCCCACAAGCGCCGCTCGGCACTGGGCAGACTGGTCACCGGCAAGCCTGATCAGCGCGCACGCATCACCACGCACACACTCGATCTCCCACAACGACGCGTGGACGTGCGGGTCTACCGGCCCGAACGGGAAGACTCGGCGCTGCCTTTGATCATTGCGTTCCACGGCGGCGGATTCCTCGGCGGTGCACCGGATCAGGACGATTGGCTGCTCGGGCACTTGGCGGCGAACCTTCCGGCCGTGGTCACCTCCGTCGACTACCGGCTGGCCCCCGAACATCGGATCGGCGCATTCGTCGAAGACGCCCACGACGCCGCGGCCCAGCTGGCCGAATCAGCCCCGGCGTTCTGCGCGGACCCCGCCCGAATCGCCCTGCTGGGCGCCAGCGCGGGAGCCACGCTCGCGGCGCTCACTGCGATCCACGCCCGCGAACTCGGGCTGGCGGTACGGGCGCAGGTGCTGATAAATCCGCAACTCGATTGGACCGACCGTATATTCGACTATCACTCGTTCACCGAGAACGCGGACGCACCGAGCCCGACGCCGGCCTTCTGCCGTGCCATGCTGCGTTTCGCGATTCCCGAACCGTTCGATCGCACGACGATCACCCCCCTGCTGCGTGACGACCTCGCGGGGGCGGCCCCGGCGCTCATCCAAGCCGCGGGGCTGGACCCGCTGGCGGACCAGGCCACGGCCTACGCCGACCGCCTGCGGCAGGCGGACGTCGACGCGACGCTGACGCACTATCCGGAGGCGGTGCACGCCTTCCTTTCCATGCCCGGGCTGGTTCCCGCGGCCCGGCCGGCCCGCGCCGAGATCCTCGGTTACCTCCGTACCCACCTGCTGGCACGGCCCGGCGAGCAGCCGTGCCCGCCTCAGTCGCCGAACCCGTCGGCGATCTGGCGGGCTCACGGCGGTTCGTGAAAGGGCACCGTTCCCGTTCGGGCGAGCGGGCCGACATGCGTAGTCGCTCGTGCCCGCGAGTGCGGTGTGCCGACTCCGGCCGCCGGTTGAGGGCTATACGGCCGGTCGGCGAAGCGGCCATACCCGGCACCTACCTTTCGTTCACCCCATTACATGAGAGGCGTTCTATGCGAAATACGACAACCGGTCCAGGCATGCGGATCGCCGTACGACGCGCGATTTCGGCGCTGCTGGTCGCCGGATGCGCGGTACCGGTCGCAGGAGTGGCAGCGGCGGACCCGGTAGCTTCGAGCGGCCCCGGAACCATCGTGTCGTCCCGGTCGCTGGAGGCGACCGAACTCATTCCCGCGGCGGGCGAGGGGTATCGGCTCGTCTATCGAACCACCGGCCGCGACGGCGAGCCGGCGATCAGCGGCGGAAACGTCTACCTGCCCGCCGGGGCCGCACCGCCGGGCGGGTGGCGGGTGGTGTCCTGGGCGCACGGCACGAGCGGGATGGCACAGGGGTGTACACCCAATCTCCTCGGCGGGATCGCGGATACACACGACGAAACACCGCAGCTGACCGACCTGCTAGCCCAGGGGTACGCCGTGGTGGCCACCGACTACATCGGGCTCGGGGCGCCCGGGCGCTACGAGTATCTTTCCGGACGCGCGGAAGGACACGCGGTGCTCGATATCGTCCGCGCCGGCCGCCTCGTCGAGCCGGACCTATCGGTTTCCTATGCGCTGGCCGGACATTCGATCGGCGGGCATGCGGTGTTGCACGGGGCACAGTTGTCTTCGAGCTACGCACCGGAACTCGATCTGCGCGGCACCGCCGCATTCGCTCCGACGAGCAACTACGAGCAGTTGATCTCCGCGCTCTCCGGACCGGACCTGGCTGTGCCGTTCCCCGCGGGACTGCAGCTCAGGGTCTTGATGATCCTGGCCGGCCTCGACCACGCGCATCCGGAGCTGGGCGTCGCCGACCACCTGAGCGAACGAGGCAAACATGTGGTGGCCATCGCGGAGTCCGGGGAAGACTGCCTGAGGTCAGCGGAACAAGCCCTCACCGGTCGTCCCTTCAGTCAGCTGTTCGCCAAACCCCTGTCCGATCCGGCCCTGACCGCCGCACTCCGCGAGTACATGGCCGCGCCCACGACCGGCTACGACCGGCCGCTGCTGCTTCTGCAGGGCGGAGCCGACACTGTGCAACCGATCCCGACCACCGTCCTGCTCCAGCAACAACTCGAACAAAGCGGCACCGACATCCGCCTGCTTGTCTACCCTGCGGCCGACCACTTCACACTCTTGCCGCACGCCCGCCACGATACGGCCGCATTTCTCGCCCACATGCTGCCGAGCCGCTGACCCAGGGACTGTGGATTCAAGGGTTTCCGGCCTGATTCGCTGACCGGATGGTCAGCGGGGAGGTGCCGTGATGACGACAGTTGATGCCGTGGCGAAGAAGAAGGCCGAGGCCTCGGCCGAGCAGCTGGCAGCGGCGGAGTTGGTCCGGATGGCCAAACAGCAGAGCTTGTCCCTGACCGGACCGGAGGGGCTGCTGCAGCAGTTCACCAAGACCGTCCTCGAGACCGCGCTGAACGAGGAGATGACCGAGCATCTGGGATACGGACCCAACCAGGCGCCCGAGGGCCGGGAATCGGTGAATGTGCGTAATGGGACCAGGTCGAAGACGGTGTTGACCGAGACGACCGGGCCGGTGCCGATCGAGGTGCCCATTCCGTCAAATGACTGTCTTGGCCACCAAGGTAGCTGCATGCAGCGCATCCAGCCGGTGGAACCGCGGGCAATCTGCTCGGCGGGGTCCTGGCCGTGCGGGTCGTTGCGGCGCACCCGGTGAGCGGGCCGCTCTCGCGGCTGAATTTACCGGGGGCGGTGCTGGCGACCTGCGGTCTGGCCGCGATTGCGTATGGATTCGCCCGGGCCACGTCGCGGGGCTGGTCAGCGCCGGTGACACTGGCAGCGCTCGTCGCAGGGGTGGGACTATTGGTCGGATTCGTCGTGGTCCAGGCGCGGTGGGCGGTGGTGCCGTTGATTCCGTTGCGGCTGTTTCGAATTCGTTCGGTGGCTGTGGGTAACGTGGCGGTGCTTCTGGCGGGGGCGTGCCTGAATCCGATGTGGTTCTTCCTGACGTTGTCGATGCAGAACGTGCTCGGCTACAGCCCGATTCAGACCGGGCTGGCGTTCCTGCCCCATACGCTGATCACCATCGCGATCGGTACCCAGGTGACACCGACGCTGATGCGTCTGGTCGACGGGCGCGTGCTCGTCGCGGTTTGGGGCGCTGCCGGCCGCGGCCGGACTCTTCTGGCAGGCTCAGCTCGGTGCCGGCAGTGACTTTCTCACCGGCATCCTCGGTCCCGCCGTAGTGTTCAGCATCGGCGGCGGACTGCTCAACACCCCGATCACCACCGCCGTCACCGCGGGCGTGCCCGCCGCTGACACGGGCGCGGCGTCGGGGCTGATGAACACCACCGAACAAGTCGGAGCGGCCCTCGGGCTGGCCGCGCTGATCACCGCCACCGTCCCGTCCGGCTCAACGGCGGCGGGCGTGGCCGAGGGCCACAGCCGGGCCTTCTGCCTGATCGCCGCGGCTATGGTCGCAGTAGCGGCGGTGGCGCTCCCGGCTCACCGAAATCGGAAATGAGCGCCCATGGCCGGCGACCCGACCCGACTCGACCGCCGACGACCGGACGCCGGACCGATCCACGCGCCCGCGGCGGCGATGGCCGCCGGATTCATGGGTGCCTACACCGGCAGAGTACTGGCCACGCCGCTGCCTGTACTCGGAGGATGCCTCGCTGGATTGGCTGTCGGCGGCCTCGCCGGGGCGGCGATCGGCGGAATTCTGACCGGGGGAGTTGGGGCACCGCTGGATGCCACGATCGGAGGAATCGTCGGCTGCACGATCGGTGCCGTGGTCGCCTCAGTGGCCGGACTACTGTTGGGCGCCGCGGTGGGCGGCGGCGCTGGTGGCGCGCTGCGAGGCTCGGAAGCGCCCGCCGCGTCTCGGCGGCGCGGCGGGCACGCCACACAGCCCTGCGGTACTCGCAGCGAACCCGCTGCCTCCTCGGCGAACTCCGACAGGGCGCGGAGTATCGCGGTCGTGGCCGCGCTTCTTGGCGTTCTTGGTGTGGTGATCGCTGCGCTGGTGATCGCCGGCAGCAGCAGGCAGCCTCGCGACGAGCGTGCCTTCGCGTATGTGGTCCAAATATCTTCTGGTGTAGCCCACTTTCTGCATTTGACCGACTTAAGTCGTTGACTTTAGTCAGCAACTTGGTCTACAAACAACCCATGGAAGCGATGGCGCAGGGCCGCCAGGCGCGGCGGCGCGAGACGTGCGAGCGAGTTCTGGACGCGGCGGTGGCGGAGTTCCGCCGCGCGGGCACCGCGGAAGCCGAGATCAGTGCCATCGTCGAGGCCGCCGGTGTCGCCAGGCGGACCTTCTATTTCCACTTCCCAGCCAAGGAACACGTGCTGCTCGAACTGGAGCGACGCGAGGAATCCCGGATCGCGAAGCGGCTGAGCCGGTTTCAGGCCGAGTCGCACGACCTGGCCTCGTTCTTCGCCGAGGTGGTGGCGCTGATTCTGACCGCGGAGCGCCGGATAGGCCGCTTTTCTCTTCAAAGCGATTCTCACGCTGCATTTTTCGTTCAACCGCCCTCGCGAGGACGAGTGGACCTAGCATCCGGTGATCGTTCTGGTGGTCGAGGCGGACCCGTTCCAAACCGGTGTGTTCTTCCTGCTCGGGCTCTACGCGCTGCTCCCGACGACCTCGGAGTCGAAGCCGGTACGCGCCGCGATGCTCGACAACTGCGTAGCCACGGCGCTACGCGAAATCGAGCCGCGACGACCTCGTATCACGTCGCTGAGCAACATTTTTCGTCCGACAACAGATCAACCCGGAGGTTCACCCATGTGGCAGGACATCGTTCGACTCGTCATCGGCTGGGGTTCCATGCTCGCCGTGGTGGGATTCTGGTACTGGGTGATGCGCAACATCGGGACCTTCTGACCATGCTCCCGACCAGTGCGCCGGTACCGAGCGGGGCGCGGCCGTGAACACCGCGGCCGCCGCCGACGCGCAGGCGATCGAAACCAGCTGCGCGCTGACCGCGGTGGCGCTGTCCCGCGGCCGGCGCGGCGGGGCGCGGGTGATCAGCGGAGAACGGCGGGCGTTCGGACTGAACCCCGCCCGCACCATCGTGCACGTCCCGTATCCGCATGTCGTGAGCAGCTGGACGCGCCGGACTTTGACCTGCGGTATAGCTCTGCAGTGCGCCCCGTCCAAGGATCGTCTCGAGGGGTACGCGCTCCATGAGATGCCGGCCAGGGAACTGGCCTGTCTGGCGCTGGTCGAAGGCGGTGTCGCGCTCGGCTGGGTCGCCGAGCACATGCCTGGTCTGGTGACCGAAATCCGGGCCCAGGTGCCGGCGCTGGAGCCGCGCGATCCCAACACCGAGGCGGTCGACATGATCGCCGACGCAATCGCCATGGCGCGCGGCGGCTCCCGGGTCGCCGAACATCCGTTGCTCGGGGCGGTCACCCTGTCCCGTCCACCCCGGCACGCGCTCACCTCGATGGCACGGCGGATGTACGGCCGGATGCCGTGGACCTCGTCGCGAGTGGATGCCCACCGTGCTATGTCCATACCGGTCGGCGGTGAGGGCGGTGTGCGCAACCCCAACCTGCCGCCGCCGAGCCGTCCGGAGAACGAGGACATCGAGATCCGCCCGGACCAGCGGGTCGGAATTCCCTATCCGGAGTGGAACCTGTGGACCGAGAAGTACCTGCGTGACCACGTGGCGGTGCTGGAACGCAGGCACCCCACCCGGGCGTGCCCGCCCGGGCCGGTGGCCACCGATATCCGATGCTGGTTCGAGCAGCGCACCCACCGCGCAATGCGGAGCGGCCTCGAAGAGGGCAGCGACATCGACATCGACCGCTATACAAGGTATTTCGTCGATGCGGCTACCGGTGAGACTGCCGAACCCCGGATCTTCCGCGACTTGGTGCTCGATTCTCGCGATGTCACCACCGCGATACTGCTCGACGGCAGTTCCTCCCTCGGTGTGCACCAAGGGCAGGTCTTCCGGCTCGAACTCGCCTGCGCCGACGCGCTGTCCCGGGCGATGACACTGGCCCGAGAGCGGCACGGCATCTTCCTATTCACCGGCAATACGCGGCACCGGGTGGAAGTGCGCTGCCTCAAGGACTTCCAGGATCGGCGGTTCGTCGACCCCGGCAGCATCGGCCTCGCCACCGGCGGCTACACCCGCCTCGGCGGGCCGCTGCGGCACCTGACCAGTCGCCTGCTCGCACAGCCTTCGGAGCGGCGGCTGCTCATCATCGTCGGCGACGGGCTGATGAGCGACGAAGGGTACGAGGGCCGCTACGCCTGGGCCGATGTCGCTCGCGCGGTGCTCGAGGCGGAGGAGGCCGGAGTGTCGGTCTACTACCTCGGAGTCGGCCCGACCCGGGTCGACCCGTTGCCGACCGTCTTCGGCGACCGCCGATCCCGCCGCATCCGACGGGTGGAAGAGCTTCCCCGGGTGCTGGCCCACGTGCACCGCGAACTGGTCGCGTGAGCGACCCGAACCGAAGGGGTGCGATGAGCATCGACAACTACCAGGGCAACGGCCTGGACATCCAGCTGTTCGAATCCGCGTACCGGCAGCAGATGCCGGTCATGCTGACCGGCCCCACCGGTTGCGGCAAGACCCGCTTCGTCGAGCACATGGGCGTGAGACTGGACCGCCCGGTCGTCACCGTCAGCTGCCACGACGACCTGACCAGCTCCGACCTGGTCGGCCGATTCCTGGTCACCGGCGGCGATGTCGTCTGGAGCGACGGCCCCCTGACCCGCGCGGTCAAGGCGGGGGCTATCTGCTATCTCGACGAGGTCGTCGAGGCGCGGCACGATTCGCTGGCGATCCTGCACTCGCTGACCGACCACCGCCGCGCCCTGTACTTGGACCGAACCGACGAGGTCGTGCAGGCGCCGGTCGAGTTCATGCTCGTGTGCTCCTACAACCCGGCCTATCGCAGCTCGCTCAAGGACCTCAAACCCTCGTTTCGGCAACGCTTTGTCACCCTCGCCATGAACTATCTGGATCCCGAGCGTGAAGCGCGGGTGATCGCCGCCGGGACCGGCCTCGACCTCGCCGGCGCCGAACGGTTGGTGCGCTGCGCCGCGGCAATCCGCCGGGCCGACGAGGTCTTCCATTTCGAACCGCCCTCGACCCGAGTCCTCGTCACCGCCGCGCATCTGATCACCGCTGGGGTAGGCGAGCTCGAGGCAGCCGAGGCCTGCATCCTCGCGCCGCTGAGCAGCGATGGCGCCGTCAACGAGGGCCTGCGCGAGATCGCGGCGGCCCACCTGGCCGCGGCACCGGCCACTGCCACCTGACCCCACCCGCCGACAGAAAGTCACGCCCATGAACGAGCAGGATCGCAGACGCCGCCGCGCGCTCATCGCCGTCCAGATCTTCGCCTACGGATTCCTCCTGGCGATGTTCCTCATCCAGCTGCACATGTACTCGGTCCGGGACTGGTAGGAGCCACCGTGAACTTTCCGGCATTTCAGCTGCGCCGTGGCACCGGCGTCCCGGCGACATCGGGCGGGGGAGTGCCCGACAGCTACGACGACCACCTCGAACAGACCAAACGCGCTCAGCGCGAGGCGGACTGGTGGCTGACCATCGGAACCCTGATGATGGGCACGCTCGTGCTGGGCATCATCGGCCTTCCGGTGTTCCTGCGCGGTGTCTGGCTGCAGCGCAGAGCCCAGGAGGCCGGGCTGTCGGTGCGCCCGATCATCGTCACTCTGATCGGCTACCTCGTCATCCTCGACGCGGCGCTGAACAGCCTCGGGTGGGCGCTGGACCTGATCGCCAACCACACCCTGATCAACCGCGTCATCATCACCGCCTGGGGCAACTTCTTCGACGCCGGCTACTTCTGGCACTACAACGAACTCTGGATCGGCGGCGCGGGCGCACCCGGTGAGAAGGGCTGGGAAGTCGCGCTCATGCTGACCGTCTTCCCGATGCGGATCGCCGCGGCCGTCGCGTTCCTGCAGATGAAGCGGTGGGGCCACCAGTGGATGATCGTCACCTGCTGGTTCGGCATCGTCATCTGGATCGGCTACACGTTCAACATGACGATGTACGCCGACGTGCGCTACGACGGCGTCGTGCTGCCTGTCGTCGGCTGGTGGCTCTACGACATCTTCTACATCACGCCATTCCTGGCGATTCCCTACCTGCACACGGTCAACCGCGAGATCTTCTCCGACTGACCCTCCACTGCAACGCTTCTCGCTAGAGGAATCACCATGACCACACCCGCACCCACGACGAAGACCCCGAACGAGCCCGAACTGCCGCTCGGAACCACACCGCCCTACGCTCGCATGCACAAGTGGCTCAAACGTGGCATCTTCGTCTGCCTGTTCGCCCTCGTCATCGAAGGCGCGTTCACCGTTCCCGCGCTGGCCCTGTGGTACGGCTGGCCCACGCTGTCGTTCCAGGAGATCTGCGACGAACTCTACAAAGTCCGCTACTCCGACGACACCCTCGAGTGCGAGTACCCGTACCCGCTCGGCGGTGCACCCTTCGGCGGCCCTCCGGAAGCAGCCGGACAGCAGACCGCCGAGGATGCCTGGAGCATCCAGCCCAAGCCGGGCTGGGACCGCATCGGCTTCCGCGAACTCGTGCGTCGCCACGACGAACGGATCGCCCGGCAGGAAGCCGAGGCCGGCGAGGTAGCGCCACGCTGACGACGGCATGCTGCGCGGACTCGATGATGACAGTCAACGACTCGCAGCGCTCGGCCGGGTACCTGATACACGAAGGACGCTGTGCCGCAAGCCGATACGTATCTCAACAGGACATGGGAGAGATGGGCAAACTGCATCTCATTGACTCGAGTCATTGCTCCGTGCTACTACAGGCTGATCATGACGACGAAAGCCAAGCCCTCCGCGCGGGATCTGAAACGTCAGCAGACTCGCGAGCGTCTCCTCGCCGCGGCCATCGTGGAGTTCAAGCGCGCTGGAATGGTCGACGCCGACGTGGGCACGATCGTGGCCGCCGCGGGAGTAGCGCACGGCACCTTCTTCTTCCATTTCCCGACCAAGGAGCACGTGCTGCTCGAGTTGGAGAAGCGGGAGGAGGTCAGGATGGAGGCGGACTTCAGGGGCGGCCTCACCGACGACTCCGATCTCGAGCACGTGCTGAACCATGCGGTCGTGGTCGTCAAGTCGCTCGAGCGGCGGCTCGGCAAGCGGTTGTTCAAGGACTTCCTCGCCCTGCACTTCTCCACGTCACAGCCGCCCGAAAAGAACTGGGTCGAGCATCCGTTCATCGTGTCGGTGGTCGAGAAGATCGAGGCCGCCCGAGTGCGCGGGGAAACCAACGGACGGACGGACTCGATGATGCACGCCGTCTTCTTCCTGCTCGGGCTCTACGCGCTGCTGATCACCCTTCCGGCCGCGGCGCGATCCCGCGACCCCGTGGTGGAGCAGTACGTGGCGACAACCCTGCACGGCATGGTGGCGCCGTGAGACATCCGGTTCGGTAACGGAAGGTGTGAGATGTATCGGGTCATCCGAGACCGCAGTTCGTGCGCGTGCGGTATCCGAGGTGGGACTATCGTCCGGGCAGTTTGATTGCCGACATATACATTTCGAGAGTCGGTCTGTACAGGTCGACGTCGTCGAGTTGGGTTCCCAGCGCGACGGAGTCGGTGGTGGCGATGAGCACGCGCGCGAATGTCAACGGAGGCATCAGTAGGGTGGCGCCGCTTCGTTCTAGGCCCTCGACGATGAACCGCCCCAGCGCTTCGACGACCTCTGCTCGCTTGGCCGCTACCCGTTCCCGCGCCTCGGGGTTGCGCAACAGATACAAAGTGAATTCGTAGCCCAGAGCGGCGGGCGCGGCCCCTCGAACCTCACTGAGTTGGCGCCACCGCTGGGCAACTTGGTCGAGTTCATGCGCTCCCACCTCGGATGCCGCCGACAGCAGTTCGCTGAACGTATCGAAGTAGCGCTGCCAGTACCGGTCGCTCACCGCCAGGAAAAGTTCTTCCTTCGTGGAAAAGTGCTTGTAGATGGCACCTTTCGTGTAGCCGGCCGCCCGTGCGATGTCGTCGAGACTTGCCAGCGTGAAGCCTTTCTCGGCGAACACCTGTTCCGCGGCGTCGACGAGAAGCGAGCGGGTGTGCTCGAGGCGCCGCTCCCTCGTCCAAGGCTCAACCATACCTACGATCATGCCATGAATCTCAGAAACCCCTCCGATACTCAGATTCTGACTGGTATATTTTCGGACGTTGGGATACTGAAGGAGGGCGACCGATGACTGCCCCATCGATGACAGACATTTCCTGTGACGCCGACGAGCTTGTGGTGCGTTGGACAACGGTGATCCCGAAGGAGGCCGTGTGATGAGCGGCCCGGGGGAGAGGAAGAAGGCGGCCACCGTCACCGAGCCGCTCGGCGAAGCGGCCTCGCTGGGCGCCCAGGTTCAGTCACCGAGCAAGCCCGTCCGGATCTGGGCGATCGTCGGCGGTCTGATCCTGGCGTTCCAGGTGTACGTGTGGATCCGCTGGGTCTCCGGGCCATTCTTCGTGCGGGTGCCCACCGGACCCAGTGATCCGCCGACGTGGATGAAGACGATCCTCATCACCTGGACAGCCGTGATCTTGGTCGGCTGGCCGATCGGCATCTACTACTTCATCGTCAGGCCGTGGCGGCGTGAGCGGAGGATCACGACCGACGGCATGTTGCTGGTGGCCTGCGGCCTGCTGTTTTTCCAGGATCCGCTGCTGAACTACTTCAACACGTGGAGCACGTACAACACCTGGATGTTCAACCGGGGCTCGTGGGTCGCGCACATTCCGGGCTGGCGGTCGTAAGCGGAACCGGGCCAGATGATGGCCGAACCGCTGCTGATGAACGCCGCGGGTTACTCCTACGGAGTTCTGCTGTGCACGATCCTCGGATGTTGGATCATGCGCCGGGCCAAGGCGAAATGGCCGAATATCAACAACTACGGATTGATCGGTGTCCTGATCGTATGGACGTTCTTCTTCGATCTCGTCATCGAAGGCATGTTCTTGATGCCGATGGGGCTTTTCACCTACCCCGGCGCGATCCAGTCCCTGTCGATCAATGCCGGTACCTACTACCAATGGCCGATCTATGAAGGGCTCATGTGGGGAGGCGTCCAGGCGGGTCTGTGCGCTCTGCGCTATTTCACCGACGATCGTGGACGGACATTCGTAGAGCGGGGACTCGAACGCATCCAAGGCGGGTTCGTGAAGCAGCAAACTACGCGCTTCCTGGCGATCTTCGCGGCGTGCAGCCTCTTCTTCTTCGTGTGCTACAACCTTCCCGCGCAATGGTTCGCCATGAACGCCGATCCCTGGCCCGAGGACATCCAGAAGCGCTCGTACTTCGACATGGGTATCTGTGGTGAAGGCACAGGGCGGCTCTGCCCCGATCCTGCCCTGCCGATCCCCGGCAAGGACACCGGCTACATCGATCCGGACGGCCGGCTCGTGCTACCCGAGGGCGCGAACCTTCCGGAAGTCGTTCCATTCGAGCGAGGGAATTGATATGTCGATCAGTCGATCCACCGCTGTACTCCCGGTTCTGGATGCGCCGTTCTACCGGCCGGTCGGTGATGAGGTGGAGGTCTTCCGTGCCGCGGCCCGACGTGGTTCGCCGGTGTTGTTGAAGGGCCCCACGGGATGCGGGAAGACGCGCTTCGTGGAGGCCATGGCCCACGAACTCGGCCGCGAGCTGATCACCGCCGCGGGTCACGAGGACATGACCTCGGCGGACCTGGTGGGCCGGTTCCTGCTCGAGGGCGGGGAAACGGTCTGGTCGGACGGGCCCTTGACGCGGGCCGTGCGCGAGGGCGCCATCTGCTACCTGGACGAGGTGGTGGAGGCGCGCCAGGACACCACCGTGGTCATCCATCCGCTCGCCGATCACCGCCGTGAGCTCCCGATCGATCGACTCGGCACGACGTTGCGCGCGGCGCCCGGCTTCCAGCTGGTGATCTCCTACAATCCCGGCTATCAGAGCGTCCTGAAGAGCCTCAAGGAGTCCACCCGTCAGCGTTTCGTCGCGATCGAGCTCGACTTCCCACCCGTCGACATCGAGAAGGAAGTGGTCGCCTACGAAGCCGGAATCGGATCGGAGACCGCGAGTTCGTTGGTCGAGCTCGGTCACGCCATTCGAAACCTGGATGGCTCACCGCTGCGCGAAGTGGCCTCCACCCGGTTGTTGATCCTGGCCGGCGGCCTCGTCGCGGAAGGGCTGAGCCTGCGCAGTGCCGTCCAGTCGGCCATCGTCCAGGCACTGTCGGATGATCCGGATATCGTGCGCGCCCTCGGCGAACTCGTCGATGCCGTTCTGCCTCGCACATGAACGCTTCCGATCCGAACAGCCTCGACCGGTTTCGACTCCTCGCCACCTTCATCGCCGGCCGGTCTGTCGACGTCGCGACGGCGCCGGCCGGCGAGGCAGCGCACACCAACGGTCAGATGATTTTCGTCTCGGCGGGAGGTTCCGTCGCCGAACAGCGCCGTGAAATGCTGGTCCAGACCGCGTTGCTGGGGGCGGGGAGCCTGGATCCGCGACTGGTGAGGACATTTCGGGCACGTCCCGCGGTAGCGCGACGCTACCTGGCGCTGGAAGGCCGGCGAGTGATCGCCGACCTCGCCGAGCGAATTCCACTCGCGGCAGCGCTCGGTCCTGACGGGCAACCGGCCACCACGACCGCCGAGCAGTCACTCGAGGTGGCCGCAGGCCGCGTGCCGGTCACCGACCCACCGCAGTGGTTCGGTGTCATCAAACCCTCCCGATTGCTGGCACCTACGAATGGACCGGGCGCGCGGGCCACCAACAAAGAGCTGCGCTTGAAATTCGATCTCATCGACTTGCCCGAGGCCGATGAGGACGACGATGACAGCGAGCAGTCCGGGGAAAGCAAGATCCTCAAACTGTTCGAGAATCCACTGTTCAACTCGCGGGCGCTGTCGGACCGACTGCGCAAGCTACTCGGCAACTCCCGTGCCCCCGGGGATGGATCCGCCGGCGCGGAGATGCAGGTTCGCGCTGTTCGGCGGGTGCGAACGGTGGGTGCCGATGCCCAACCTCTGCCCATCCGTATCCAATTCACCGATGGCGGAAAGCCCGGCGCGGCGCTGGGCGTGGGCGGCGCGCTGCATCCGGAGTGGGACGTGCACAACAACCGGTACCGGCCGGAATGGTGCCGGGTGATCGACTTTCCGCTCACCGTCGCCGCCGACATCTCCGCCGCGGGTGTTCCGAACGACGACGTGCTCCGGCGACGCTTGTCTCGCATCGGCCTCGGCCCCAAGGTCCTGCGCGGCCGACCCGATGGCGACGAGCTCGATATCGAAGCGCTCATCGATCTGTTCGTCGATCTGCGTTCGGGCTACTCACCACCGGAAAACGTCTACCTGGAACGCCGCAAACTCGAGCGCAATCTCGGCGTCCTCATCCTGCTCGATGCCTCCGGGTCGGCCACCGATACCGATACCGAGGGCCTGGCCGTCCATGACCACCAGCGACGGGCAGCCGCCGTACTGGCCGTCACGCTCGAAGAACTCGGCGACCGCGTCGCGGTCTACGCGTTTCGCTCACAGGGGCGCCACGCTGTTCATCTGCCGGCGATCAAGACGTTCGGGCAACGTTTCGGCGCCGTCGGAAGAGCCCGGCTCAACCAGCTCCAACCCTCGAACTACACGCGCCTGGGCGCCGGTATCCGCGGTGCGGGTGAAATTCTCAAAAATGAAGCGGGCACCCAGAACCGGCTGCTGATCGTCCTGTCGGACGGTTGTCCCTACGACGACGGTTACGAAGGCCGCTACGCGGAAGCCGACGCCCACAAGGCACTCGAAGAACTCCGCGCCGACGGTATCGCCTGCCTGTGTCTTTCCATCGGCACCACGACACCCACCGATGCCCTCGAACGTGTCTTCGGCTCTGTCGGCCATGCCAGCGCCGCGACCCTGAGCGAACTGAGCCCGCGCATGGATGAACTGTTTCTGTCTTCCCTTCGAGAACTCGCCGCACCGAAATCGCGGTAACGAGGAACCGTATCCGAGCCAGGGATTTACCGCCATGGTGCGGCCGGTCGAGAACAAGTTCGTTCCGCGTCACCGTCAAGCACCAACGTCCACACCGGAAAGAGGAGGCTCATAGTGACACTCGATGAGACCTCGAATTCCCACCCGGCCGCATCATCCGCGGTCGCCGAGATCAAGGACTGGGCGGAGAATTACGCGCGGCGACACCCCATCGCGTCGCTGCGGACCGTCGGACGGCAGGTCGCGCTCGGTCGACGTGCTTTTCGCTACCTCGTCACCGACATCGCCGGACGTCGCTTTCCATTCGACGAGTTCGTCGCTCAAGCGGTGTTCATGGTCAAGACCTCACTGCTTCCGACGGTGGCGGTCGCACTGCCCATCAGCGCCACACTGTCCATCCAATTCGGTCTGCTGGCCGGGCAGGTCGGCGCCACCGCGCTGGCCGGCGCCGCGAGCGGCTTGGCCGTGATCCGTCAGTCGGCGCCGCTGGTCACCGCCCTTCTGCTTGCCGCGGCGGTCGGTTCGGCACTGTGCGCCGATCTCGGTTCGCGCAAGATCCGCGAGGAGATCGATGCGATGGAGGTCATGGGAGTTTCGGTGCTGCGCCGGCTCGTGGTGCCTCGACTGGCCGCGGGGATCGTCATCGCCATGGCACTCACCAGTGTCAGCTGTTTTGTCGGCTTCCTCGCCGGCTACCTGTTCAACGTCTATGTCCAGGACGGAACACCGGGCAGTTACATGGCAACCTTCTCCTCCTTCGCGACCGCGGGTGATCTGTACCTGGCAATGGTCAAGGCCGCCGTGTTCGGTGTGATCGTCGTTGTCATCGCGTGCGAGAAGGGCCTGAACGCGCGGGGCGGCCCTGGGGGCGTCGCGAACTCGGTCAATGCGGCCGTCGTGGCCTCCATCGTCGTGCTGATGGTGGTCAACCTCGGCTTCACCCAGATCTACACCATGCTCTTCCCGAGGACGACACTGTAATGGCCACCGTCTATCGCCCCCCAGGAGTTCGGGCCGCGATCGCCGTGGCGCGCCCGCCGTGGTACGGCATCATCCGGCTCGGGCACATGTTCACGTTTTTCGTGCGCGCCGTGGTCTCGATACCGGTGGCCCTGCGGCACTACACCAAGGAATCCATGCGGATCCTGTCCGATGTGACCTGGGGAAACGGCTCTCTCATTGTCGGCGGCGGAACGGCGGGGGTGATGATCATCCTGGGCGCCGCCGCCGGGGGCATCGTCGGTATCGAGGGTTTCAACGCGTTGAAGCTGCTCGGCATGCAGCCAGCGACCGGGATGATCGCCGCGACCGCCGCGACCCGTGAGCTCGCTCCGATCATGGCCTCCATCGCATTCGCCGCCCAAGCGGGGTGCCGGTTCACCGCCCAGCTGGGCGCGATGCGGATCTCCGAGGAGATCGATGCGCTCGACGCCATCGCGATCCGCCCGGTTCCCTTCCTCGTCTCGACACGGTTGCTCGCTTCGATCGTGGCAGTGATTCCTTTGTTCCTGGCCGGCCTCGCCGCGGATTACTCTGCCGTGGAGCTGTTCGTCGGATTCATCGGCGGACAATCGTTCGGGACCTACGAACACTATTTCGACCTGGTGCTCAGCGGCACCGACATCCTGTACTCGCTGTTGAAGGCGATCGTATTCGTCATCGTCACCACCACGATCCAGTGCTACTACGGCTATTACGCACGCGGTGGGCCCCAGGGAGTCGGTGTCGCGGCCGGTCGGGCGATGCGCGCGAGCATCACGGTGATGATCTCGGTGAATCTGCTGATGACATTGGCGCTGTGGGGGTTCGACGCCGGTTCGAGGATAAGCGGGTAGAGCGATGTCGATAGTGTTCGAATCCGATGACAGGCATCTGACCAATGCGGGCTTGTTCGTGCGCGGCGTGGCCGTCCTGGCCGTTGTCACCGCCGCCGCCGCGGCGATGATCGCCCGGTCCGAAGGTGCGTTCACGCCCACCGTCGAGGTCACCGCGCTGCTGGTCGACGTCGGCGACGGGCTGCCGAAGCGGTCCGACGTCAAATACCGCGGCGTGCTGGTGGGCAGCGTGCAGGAGGTGGTTCCCGCAGCCGATGGGCAACCCAACAAGGTACGCATCGACCTGGTGCCCGAGCACGCCGCGGGGATTCCTGCGACCGTGACCGCGCGGGTCGTCCCGAGCAACGTCTTCGCTGTGCCGTCGATCCAGCTCATTGATAACGGTCTTGGTACCGCCGTGACGGCCGGCGCGTCCATCCCGGAGGATCACAGCCGCGCCGGCGTCCAGCTACAGACCTCGCTGACAGCGTTGAGCCGCATCGTCGCCGCGGTAGGGCGCCCCGGCTCCGACTCCACCGTCGGGATCTTCGAAACCGTCGAGCAAGCGACCCGCGGCCGGGGGGAGGACGCGCTGGCAGCCGCTGCCCAGCTCGAGCGAGTGGTGCGCGCCTACAACGCAGAGGCAACTTCCGGTGACGAACTCTCTCTCCTCACGGGGCTCGCAGAGGCAGTGCACGGGTTACAGCAGTCAGCACCCGACCTGCTCGCCGCCCTGCACGACGCGGTCGGGCCCATGCGTAGCGTGGCCGAGCAGCGACTCCGGTTGACGCAATTGCTGACCGGCAGCATCGCGACCACCGAACGGGTCGGCACAGCGATGACCAATCGGACCGACACCATCATCGACCTCAACAGCAGAATGGGGCCGGTCCTCCAGATCCTCGCCGCAGGCAGCGGCAACTTTGTCCAGATGACGACCTCACAAACCCGGATCGCTCAAGTATTCGCACGCGACTTCTGGCAAGCCGACAGCCAGAGCGGCACCGCCAAAGTCATCATCGAGCTCACCCCGCACAAGCAGTACACCCGGACCGACTGCCCCCGCTACGGCGAACTGGCCGGGGCAAGTTGCGAAAACGGACCTGCTGGCGGGCCTCCCGTCATCGGCTCGACCGACCCGCCGCTGAACACACCGGAGCAACGACAACGTGTCGCCGAGCGCCTCGGTCTGCCACCCGAATCCATCGGCCTCGCAGAGTTGTTCGGCCTGACACAGCAGCCGCTCGCCGAGCCCGACACACCGCCCGCGGTCGATCCCACGGCGAGCGCTCCCACATCACCGGCATCAGGGGGACCGCGGTGAAACGTAGACGCGACCTCGCCGGACTTACCGTGTTCCTGCTCGTCGCCGCGCTCTTGACGTGGATGGTCCGCGTGACGCTGCAACGCGACGTCACCGGCGACACGCACTCCTATTCCGCGGTGTTCACCGATGTCTCCGGACTGCGTGTCGGTGATGACGTCCGGGTCGCCGGGGTGCAGGTCGGCCGCGTCGATGCCATCGACATCCACGGACCGCACGCCAAGGTCACCTTCCGGCTGCGCCGGGATCAACCCGTCTACGGCAACACCCTCGCCTCGGTGACCTACCAGAATCTGATCGGGCAACGCTACCTCGGACTGAGCATGTCCGACTTCGGCGACGCGGCCCCCCTCGCACCCGGAGCGCAGATCCCGCTCGAACACACCGAGCCCTCCTTCGATCTGTCCAGGCTGCTCAACGGTTTCCAGCCATTGTTCAGCACTCTCGCCCCTCAGGACGTCGACAATCTGACCTCCGCGTTGATCCGAGCACTCCAGGGCGACGACGGCGCCATCGCCGCCCTGATCACCGAGACCGCGACACTGGCGCAGGCCTTCGCCGGGCCCGACCAGATCCTCGGAGCACTCATCGACAACCTCTCGGCTGTCATGACCGGGCTAGCCGGCCAAAGCGCTGGGATGCGGACAACGATCGCCCAGACCCGCAGGATATTCGACGCACTCCAGGCCCGCCGTGACACACTGATGGACCAGACCGGCCGGATCGCCACCGTCGTGTCCGAGGCCGCGGCCGTCATCGACGGCGCCACGCCGTCGCTGAACGAGTTCGTCGGCCGGGAACCCGGATTCGCACGGCATTTCGTCGCCGGCCGGGAGCGTTTCGCCTATCTCGGCTTCAATCTTCCGCTGCTGCTCAAATCCATGGTCCGAGCCACCGACAGTGGCTCCTTCGTCAACGCCTATGTCTGCGATATCGGATTCAGCATCGTTCCGGGAGTCGATCCAGTGATCTCGCAGATCCTGGGAGCCGCTTCTCCCACAGGCCGTCCCCAGAACTCCGCGATCTGCAGGTAGAACCGTGATGAAGCAACTGCACGCCCTCACCCGCCTGGTACCGCGGCCGCGCACAGCGGGCGCCGGCCCGTCGTACGCGGACAAGTCGCTGCGCACCGGGCTCATCGCCGTCGCCGCGGTGGTGCTGGTGCTGGTCGCGATGGTCGTACTCGACTCGCTGCACCTCGGCTCACGCACATACCGAGCCGACTTCGCGCAAGCCGCCGGGCTCGGCGCGGGAGACGCGGTGACCTGGGCCGGTATCCCCGTCGGCACGGTAACCGGCACGCGACTGGCCGGTGACCATGTCGAGGTGACCATGACGATCGATAGCGATGACGTCACACTGGGCGCGGACAGCGAAGCCGCGATCAAACTGACCACCCTGCTCGGATCGCGTTATGTCGAATTGCGCTCCACCGGCACCGGCGAACTTCGCGACAATCTGATCCCGTTGTCCCGCACCACCGTCCCCTACGATCTCGAGACCGCCCTGCAGGACGCCACCACCACATTCGGCCAACTCGACGCCGACCGGATCGCCCAGTCGATGACGTCGCTGTCTCGCGGGCTCGAAGGCGTGCCATCCTTGATCCCCGGCATACTGCGCGACGTCCGAGCACTCTCGACCGTCATCGCGCAACGCCGCGACCAGATCGGCGCCCTGATCACCAGTGCCGGCCAGGTCAGCACCGTCATCCGTACTCAGCAGGACGATCTCGCGGCAGTGATCGGCCAAGGCCGCAGCGTCCTACAGCAGATCATCGCCCGCCAGGACGCGCTGCGCCGACTGCTCGATGCGACCACCACACTGGTCCGGCAACTGGAACCGATCGTCGTGGGCGAGCACGCCGAGATCGAGCAACTGCTGACCGACCTGCACGACATGGCCGCGATGATCGCCGGCCACGACGACCTGCTACGCAATATCCTGCAGATCCTTCCGGTCCCGTGGCGGCTGTTCGCCAACGCCACCGGTACGGGAGCGGAACTGAGCGCCAACGCACCCGACGGCGCTTTCATCGACTCCTGGATGTGCGCGTTGAGCGCCACCGCTGTCACGGCCGGCCGAGCCCCCTACCTCCAGGACTGCCAATGAGCGTCACGCTGTCCACCCTCAAATTGGCCGTGGTCACGCTGACCGCCGCTTGCCTGGCCGGATGCTCGTCCGGACCCGGCGCCGACACCACTACCATCACAGCCCGATTCGCCAATGCCAACGGTCTCTACGAGGGCAACGCGGTATCCGTACTCGGAATGCGCGTCGGCCGGATCGTGCGCATCGACGCGCGCGGCACCGACGTCGAAGTCGAGATGAGCATCGACAGCGGAACCCAGCTTCCAGCCGATGTCCAAGCGGTCACGATCTCCGACTCGATACTCACCGACCGCCACATCGAACTCACACCGGTCTACCGAGGTGGACCCACACTGCGTGCGGGCGCGGTGCTCGACATGACCCGCACGAAGACTCCGGTCGAGTTCGACGCCCTGCTGTCGATGGCGCAGAAGCTGTCCACTTCGCTCGGCGGTGACGGCAACGGCTCAGGCCCGATCGCCGACCTGATGAAACTGGGTGATGCGGCGACCAGCGGCAACGGCGGTGACATGCGGGCCGCGCTCGGTGAACTTTCCCGCGCGCTGCAATTGGGCGAGGACCACGGGGCCGCGACCCGCGACGCGATCACCACCGTCGTCACCAACCTCGACTCACTGACCGCGGCCGCCGCGCGCAACGATCGAACGCTTCGTGAATTCGGCACGGCGGTAGCGCAACTCAGTGATTTCCTGGCCGAGCAACAGCTGGGCGCAGGCGCCACCGGTGCCGCGCTGAACAGGATCATCGTGCAGGTCACCGATCTACTCCGACGCCACCGGGGCACCATTTCCGAGCTGGCGACCGACGCGAACACCGTGTCGGCCTCCCTGGCCGCCTACGACTACAACATCGCCGAATTCCTGGACGTGTTCCCCTTGGTCACCGACAACGCCTACCACGCCATCGACCAGAACGTCGGCGCGCTACGCGCCACGATCGACATCAACAGACTCTTGCTCGACGGCCAGATGGTCAAGGAGATCTGCAATCTGCTGCGGCTGCACAATCTCGGCTGCGCCACCGGGACCATGCGGGACATGGGACCGGATTTCGGTATCACCGCCATCCTGGCGGGCATCGCGGAAAAGCACAGCCGATGACACGATCGAGTCGCATGTTCCACCTCGCCGCCGCCACCGCGCTCGCACTGTCCGCCACCGGATGCGCCGCCGGGCTGGACCGGCTACCGCTCCCCGCGCCAGGACTCGGTGGTGACACCTACACCCTCACCGTGACCTTCTCCAACGCCCTCAACCTGCCCGCCAAGGCGAAGGTAAAGCTCAACGGCGCCGACATCGGACAGGTCGACTCCATGTCCGCCCGCGACTACACCGCCGTGGTCACCCTGCGCATCATCTCCACCGTACGTCTGCCCCTCGGCACGTCCGCAGAGCTGAGATCGGCCACGCCCATGGGCGATGTCTTCGTCGCGATGAAACCACCGCGGGTCCGGGAGCCCGGCACCGCAATGCTCGGCGACGGCAGCGCGATTCCGCTGGAGTCGACCTCGGCTGCCACAACGATCGAGGAAATGCTCACTCGCGCATCGCTTCTGGTGAGCGGTGGCACCATCGACTATCTCACCAGGGTGATTGCCGCACTCGGCGAGCACGTCGGGGGGCGCGGTGAGCGACTCGCCGCGCTGCTCGACGAGACCCGGACCCTGCTGGGCACGCTCTCGGCCCGATCCGAACAGATCGATGAACTCTTGCGCTCCACAGCCGACCTCAGCGCGACCGTCGCCACCCAGCAGGCCACCCTCACCGACACAGTCGCCGCGGCGGGACCAGCCATGCAGGTGCTCGCCGACAACACCGACTCGTTGGTCACACTCGTGGACCTCATCCACACGATCACCGCGCACCTCGCGCGGTTCCCCAGCATCCAGGGCACCAACAACACGAGCATGATCGCCAACGTCAACCAACTGGCCGCGGGCCTCAACGCCGCGGCTGTCAATCCCGACGCCGACCTCGACGAGCTGAACAACATGGTGGGCATCGTCCTCAAAATGATCAGTGGTCCCAACGGCCACGTCGACGTCGACCTCGTCCAAGTCGCCGTCGGCGCCGTCCCCGGATTCCCCGGCACACCCGGTGGCAGGCTTCCCGACGTGACGGACTGGACCGCCTTCGTCGGCTCGCTGCAGCACATGCTCGATCGACTGGGCAACCGTCTGGAAGGCCCGCCACGATGACCAGTACATCCGGGCAGAGCAAGTGGGAAGCACCCGCCCGCCTGCTCATCGGCATCGTCCGCCGCGCACACCGGTATCGGGTGGCGGCCTCACTGCTCGGTCTGCTCGCCATATTCGGCGGTGCCAGTGGTTATCTGCTGGTCGGAATACTCGGAATCGATCCGTTCAACCATCCGTATCGGGTCCGCGTCGAATTGGATCGATCCGGCGGGCTGCTTCCCGGACAGGAAGTCACACTGCGCGGAGTCCGCGTTGGGCGTCTCGACGCGGTCGACGTCGCCGGCGACAAGGTGATCGCCGTGGCCGCCATCGATGAGCATGTCCGGATCCCCGCATCCGGACAGGTCCGCGCCGCCGCGCTCTCCGCGGCCGGCGAGCAGTATCTGGATTTCCTTCCCGCCGGCAATGACGGCCCCTACCTCGCGGACGGTGCACTGATCACCGCCGACCGCACTTCCACCCCCGTGCCGCTGTCGGACATGCTCGAAAGCCTCAGCGGCACACTCGCCCAAATCGATCCCGCCCGGCTCGCGGCCATCTCCCGGGAACTGGGTGTCAGCCAGGCGGGCCCCGACAAACTGGCGACGATCATCGACGGCGGTACGTTCCTCATCTCGACGCTGGACACGGCACTGCCGTACACGGTTGACCTGCTCCGCAACAGCAGAGTCGTCTTCGCGGCCTTGCGCGACGGCCAGAACGCACTGCAGTCCACCTCGGCAAACCTGGCGGCCACACTCAGCGGCATATCTTCGATGACCGGCGGCTTCGAACAACTCGTCACACAGACTCCGCCGATGCTCACCACCCTCGACACGATGATTGTCGAGAACGCACCGACCATGGTCCAGTTGCTGGGCAACCTCGTCACCGTCTCCCAGGTCTCCTACTCCAGAATCCCCGCCTTCAACGAGTTCTTCTTTCCTCAGCAGCGTGCCGGATCGGCACTCGATGCCGTGACCTCGGCGTTTCACGACGGCGGTGTCTGGGCCTTGGCGAGCATCTACCCCCGCTACGCCTGCGACTACAACGTGCCGCGACGCCCCGGTTCCGTGCCCGACTACGCCGAGCCCTACCTCCACGTGGACTGCACCGACCCCGACACCACACTCATGCCTCGCGGCGCCCGCAACGCTCCACGACCACCCGACGATCCGGTGCCACGCCCCCCGCACAACGATCCCTTCCAGACCGCCGATCCCACTCCGGTCGGACCACTGTCCATCCCCACTCCCTACGGCGGTCCCCACGCCCCGGTACCGATCCCCCGATGACAGATTGCGAGCGTACTGCTCGCCATCACCGTTGGCTCCTGATAGCTTTCACGCCCGCAACTCGCTCGGGGCTTGCAGCGAAAGCCTTTTCATTCGTGGCGCGTCCGCTGCCCTTGCTGCATTTCATCGGCCACCGGCTGGAAAGGTGCCGCGAGGGTAGGGCTCACGCTCCAGGTGGGCGTATCGTGCTGGGGCATCGCGCTTCCGGCTATGCCGGCCGCTGCGCGATTGTCGCTGGTCAGCCGGTGCACAGCGAACTTGACGCACTCGGCCAAGCCGGTGTCGGTGGAGTTCTGGTGCAGGAGGGCATCAACGATCTCGGACTTCCGCCGCCCGCCGATGCCGCATCGATGATCGCGGGATACGACAAACTCATCACCGCAGCGCACCGGCACGGCAAGAAGATCTGGCTGGCAACACTGCTTCCCGCCTCCGACGCCCTCGTCGACGGCGAACTCCTGGCGCCCCGCAGCGAGACCGACCGGCAGCAAATCAACGCCTGGATACGCACCCAGAACCTCGCCGACGGCATCATCGACTTCGACGCCGCCCTGCGCGATCCTGCCGACCCGTCCGTGCTGCGAGAAGTCTATTCGAGCCCGGATCGCCTGCACCCCAGCCTCGCGGGCTATCGGGCGATGGCCGAGACGATCGACCTCGCCCTGCTCGCCGCCTCCCCATCACCCGCCTGCTGACGATCCCCCCGGTGCCGGCGGGCCGCGACGCGCGAGTGTCAGTCGTCGCGAGGGGCGAATTCGAGTTCGGCGGGCAACGATTCGGCGCCCGGATCCGGCTGCAGATCGGCGCTGTTGAAGACCATGGCCAGGCAAAGATAGGAGCCGGTGACGAACATGAGTTCCATGAGCTGCCGGGTATCGAGGTGCGCGCCGAGCTCGGTCCAGGTGTCACCGTCGATGCGGTGCCGGTCCATCAACTGGTCGGCGGCGGTCAGTAGCAGCCGCTCCAGCCGCGTCCAGAGATCAGCGCTCGAGTCTCGACGGACCGCGGCGATCTGCGCGGGGGACAAGCCCGCTCGCAGGCCGATGCGCACGTGCTGTTCCCATTCGTAGCGCGAGCCGCTGCGCCAAGCCACGCGCAGGATGACCAGTTCACGGCACCGTGGGTCCAGGGTCGCGCGCTCCAGGAGCATGCTGTTGTAGGTGAGCCACGCGGCGGCGAGCTCGGGATGGTGTCCGAGCAGTCCCAGCACGTTGGGCAGGGGAGGGGCGTCGGGTTCGCCGGACAGGTAACGGTCGGCCATGGCCAGCCGTCCGCGCAGCATCGCACGCGCCTGCTCGTCCCACTGGTCGATCGGCAGCGGTGGCAACCGCGGCTCGGAGTCCGTCATATCGTCGGCCCTTACGGGCGGAAGCGAACGGTCGTAATGCTATGCACCCGCACAGCATAGGTGTGTTCGCGGACCGTGAACAAGGTCAGGATCGGCCGCGCCCCGCGGCGCGGACCCTTCCGGGGCTGCGTTCACCTTCCACGCTGCGCAGGAAGTCTTCGATCAAAGCGATCGTCTCGGTGTGGCCGGTATCGATGTCGAAGGACTCCTCCATGCGCAGGAAACGCGAGATGCTGGACATCAGCATGACGACGGTGGTCGGTGTCCACATGGCCGCGACGGCCGGGTAACCGCGCAGGATATTCCCGACGGCCTCGAGTTGCAGGAGCCGGAATCGTCGTGAGGACTGGGCGATCTCGGCCCTGATCGTCTTGCGGTGGTTGGCCATGGACACGAATTCCATGGTGAGCGCGGTTTGCGACTGGTCGTGAATGGCCTCCCACAGTGCCCACAGCGGCTGGGCGGCTTCGAGGGCCTCGCGCTGGCGCTGGTAGCTGCGTTCGGCGCCGCGGCGGAAGAGTTCGACGAACAGGTTGTCCATGGTGTCGTAGTAGTAGTACACCAGCCCGGGGTTGACCCCTGCCCTGGCGGCGAGGCGCCGTGAGCTGACGGCGGCGTAGCCCTCTTCGAGCATGATCTGCTCGGCCGCGTCCAGCAGTGCGACGCGGGTGGCCGCACTGTGGGCCCTGCTCGCCCGTTCCACCTTCATCGCCCGCCTCCTGCCTCCGCTTTCGCTGCCCGGCACCACGTGTGAGTGCCAGGTCCGCCGCTCGGCTCGCGCCGCCGCTCGATCATAGGGCGGCTATGGCCGTCTACGGGCTCGCGGTCGCGCGCCCACGGTCGAAGGACACGCTTCCCACTCTGTCAAGCCTTGACATTGTGCTCCGACCAGCCCTATAACCTTAACCAGTCGATCAAATTAACCAGTCGATCAAATTTTTCGGGCCGGGTTTCCCGGCGGACCGATTGGAGAGCGCGGTGCCGATTCCAGCGGAGGAAGCCACGCTCCGGCGTGGCACCCGGACGCACGCGGTGCGCGTGGCCGAGGTGCGCGCCGAGACCGCCGATGCCCGCTCGTTCGTCCTCGACATCCCACCGCGCCTCGCGGCCGAGTACACGTATCGGGCGGGGCAGTTCCTCACGCTGCGGGTGCGGATCGGTGCGGAGGTCCATCACCGGTCCTACTCGATGTCCTCCTCACCGGTGACCGATCCGCACCCGCAGATCACCGTCAAGCGCATACCGCAGGGGCTGGTGTCGACCTGGCTCACCGAACAGGTGCGTCCCGGCGACACCGTGGAAGTCACGGTCCCGATGGGCGTGTTCGTCCTGCCCGACTCCGAGCGCGACATCGTCGCCTTCGCGGCGGGAAGCGGTGTCACTCCGGTGTTCTCGATCGTGAAGACGGCGCTGGCCACCACCACGCGCCGGGTGCGCCTGTGCTATGCCAACCGCGACCGCGACTCGATCATCTTCGGAGCCGGCCTGGCCGAGCTCGCTGCGCGTTACCCCGATCGGCTGACCGTCGTGCACCACATCGACGCCGAATCCGGTCTGCTGACCGCCGAACGGATCAGCGAAATATTCCCTGGCACCGGCGATCACGAGCACTTCCTGTGTGGCCCGGCGCCCTTCATGAACGTCGTGCGCGCGGGCCTGTCGGTGGGCGGTGTTCCGGACGAGCGCGTGCGTGTCGAACGCTTCACCACCGGCGCAGCGGATGCTGCCGAGGAGCTGGCCACCGGCCGGCCCGCGCAGGTCACCATCCGCTGCGGACGCCGGACCGCCACCGGCGAACACCGCGGCGGCACCACCGTCCTGCAAGTGGCGCGGGCCCTTGGCCTTCGCCCGCCGTCCTCCTGCGAGACGGGCAGCTGCGCGACCTGCATCGCACGCGTGATCGAAGGCAGCGCGGTGATGCGCAACAACGAGGTGCTCACCGCGGAGGAAATCGCCGACGGCTGGGTGCTCACCTGCCAGGCCGTCCCGACCGGCCCGCTGCTGCGGGTCGACTACGACTAGGAGCGCCACCGATGTCACTGCCGCACACCTCCGAGCGATCGGCCGGGCGGACCGCCGTGGTCACCGGCGGAGCCTCCGGTATGGGTCTGGCCATCTGCCGGCGCCTCGCCGCACGGGGCGACCGGGTGGCAATCCTGGATCTCGACGGCGACGGCGCCGAGCGGGCCGCTGCCGAGATCCGCGAAGGCGGCGGCGACGCAGCGGGTTTCGCGGTCGACGTCACCGACCGCGCGGCCGTCGACAGTGCGCTGGCCACGACCCGCGCGGCCTACGGTCCGGTGGACATCCTCGTCACCAGCGCCGGGCTTGTCGCGTTCGAGCCGTTCACCGACATCTCCCTGGAATCATGGAATCGCGTCGTGGAGGTCAACTTGACCGGCACGTTCCAGTGCGTGCAGGCCGTCGTGCCGGACATGCTGGCCCGGCAGTGGGGCCGGATCGTGACCATCTCCTCGTCGAGCGCGCAGCGTGGCTCGCCGGGAATGGTGCACTACACCGCCTCCAAAGGCGCGGTGATCGCGATGACCAAGGGGCTCGCACGCGAGTACGCCTCCCGCGGCATCACGGTGAACACGATCCCGCCGTCGGGTATCGACACTCCGATGTCGCGCGGCTCGCAGGCGGCCGGACATCTGCCGGACAACACGACCATGGCGAACGCGATCCCGGTCGGTTTCCTCGGCACCGGTGACGACATCGCCGCCGCCTGCGCGTTCCTGTGCTCCGAGGACGCCCGCTACATCACCGGGCAGGTGGTCGGCGTCAACGGCGGCACCGTCATCTGACCCGTCCCTCACCACAGAAGTGGAGTACCACGATGACCGACTGGCGCAAGCCCACCGCGGGTAGCTGGACCCAGCACTACCCGGACCTGGGCACCGGACCGATCTCGTTCGAGGATTCGGTGTCTCCGGAGTTTTTCGAGTTGGAGCGGGAGGCGATCTTCAAGCGTGCCTGGCTGAATGTGGGCCGGGTCGAACAGCTTCCGAAGGTGGGCAGCTATTTCACGAAAGAGATCGATGCCGCGCGGACCTCGGTGATCGTGGTGCGTGACCGGGAGCGTCAGGTGCGCGCGTTTCACAACATCTGCCGTCATCGGGGCAACAAACTGGTCTGGAACGATTTTCCGAAGGAAGAGACGTCCGGTACGTGTCGGCAGTTCACGTG
>NZ_JBHVDM010000015.1:0-104592 GCF_042802775.1 Nocardia sp. NPDC057455
CGCGAGCGCCGCTCCGGAGCGGCGCTCGACCCGCAGCAGTAGGCGTTCGACTTCGGCGGGCGAATCCTCGGAGGAGAAGGGCTTACGGGCGCCGTCCGGCAGCGGCACCGGCCCGAGGCGGTCGACCGTATCGGGCAGGTCCGCGGCCGAGAGCAGTTCGGCGATGGTCTCGGCGGTGCCATCGATCGCGGCGAGCCGGACCGCGGGCGGGAAGCCGACCTCGGCCCGAGCAGCGACCTCCGCCCGAGCCGCGCCTACCGGATCCCACCGGACCAGCGCCTGCACGGTGGGGATCGAAGGCTCGGCCATGACGATGACCTGGCCGTGCGCGCGCACCAGCGCCGCGGCGGCCATCCAGCGGCGCAGTGCGTCCTCGGCGGCCCGCAGGTCGGCGCGGCTCAACAAGGCCCAGCCGTCGAGCAGCAGCGCGACGCCGTAGCCGCCGGGGACCAGGGGTTCGGCGCCGACCGTGGCGACCACCACCTGCGGGCCCGGCTGCACGGTGTCGAGCACGGCGCCGCCCCCGGAGCTACGGATCGGAACGCCGGGAAACGCTCGGCCGAGTTCCTCCGCCGTACGGGCCGCCCCGATCACCACGGCCCGTAGCGCGCGCGAGCCGCAGGTGGTGCAACGGAACGCCGCCTCGGTGATCCCGCACCACCGGCAAGCGGGGCTGTGCGCGGCGGCGCTTTCGGCCGCCGATCCGCGGGCTTCCGGGAGCGCGAGCGGCCCGTTGCAGTGCCTACATCGGGCCGGGGTGCGGCATTTTCCGCAGGCCAGCGCGGGGATGTACCCGCGGCGTGGCACCTGCACCAGCACCGGCGCCCCCTCCTTCAACGCGGAGCGGGCGGCCGCGAAGGCGACGCCGGGAATCCGGACGGCACGGGCAACCGGATCGCGCTCCAGTGCGACGTCGCTGTCACCGGGGGCGCTGATCCGCGGCGCGGCCTCGCGCAGCACCGCGCGATCGGCGACCAGATCGTGCGCCCAGCCGGAATCGACCACCGCTTGGATTTCCGCGGTTCGCGCGAAACCCGCCGCGACGAATGCCGCACCGGTCTCGTGCGCCCGCAGCATCGCCACCTCACGCGTGTGCGGATACGGTGCGCGAGGTTCGGCGTAGGTGTCGTCGCCGTCGTCCCACAGCGCGATCAGCCCGAGGTTCGCCGCCGGTGCGAACACCGCGCTGCGCGTGCCTACCACCACTCGGGCCGAACCGCGCAACACCGCCAGCCAACGCCGGTACCGCGCCGCGGGGCCGAGCCCGGCGGCGAGCCCGACGGCCGAGTCCCCCACCAGCTCAACGCATTCCGTCAGTACGCGGTCGAGGTCGCGCTGGTCGGGGACCATGAGGATCGCACTGCGCCCCTGCCCGGCCACCACGGCGGCCAGTTCCGCCAGCCGACGCGGCCAGTCCTCACCGGGCAGTGCCTGCCAAGCCGCGCGTGCGCCTTTCCCCTGCGCGAGCGCACCCGCGAACGCCGGCCCGTGCACGTAACGCTCCCAGGCAGCGAGGTCGACAACCGGAAGCGCCGGCGATACCGCCTCCTGGTTCGTGACGTCGCCGCGAGTCTCCACGCTCTGCCCGCCACCGATTCGCCCATCGTTCGGACGCGGCTCCCGCGGCTTCGACGACTCGTCGTCACCCGCGTCTGGCCGCGGCGCCCGTTGAACCGTCCGCACACCCACGGCGCTGGAATCATCCGGCTTTGTCGCGGTGACGGATTCGGCATCCGCACGGGGGGTTTCGTCGCCCGCGTCTGCCGTATCGGCTTGCCGCACTGCGGAATCCGAGCAGCGCGGATCGATGGACGACGCGGTGGGCACGGAGTTCGCTGTGGCTGACCGCACGGAATCAGTTCCAGTGCTGGGTCCTTCGCTTCCGACAGCACTTGCGGACGCACCGGGGTCCACAACCGCAGCCGTGCGCTCGGCGGAATCAGCTTGTGCCCCAGCGGACTTCTTCGCACCACCGGCCTCGGTGCGGGCGTGGCGCGGTGGAACGGCCAGGCGGAGGACGTCGGCGCGTGTGCCCGCGTAACGAGCCGCCACTGCGCCGGCCAGCTCCAGGATTTCCGGCGTCAGCACGCGTTCGCCGGAGACGACCCGCTCGAGTTCGATCAGCTTGCCGCTGTGATCGCTGTGCGCCGACCGCGCGAGAAGGTAACCGTCGACCAACCGTCCGGCGAAACGGACGCGCACCCGGACCCCCGGCTGAGCGATGTCGCTCAGCTCGGGGGGTACCAGGTAATCGAAGTCGCGGTCGAGATGCGCGGGCGACAGCAGCGGGAGCACCCGGGCGATCGGCAGCTCCACGCCCGCGGGACCCGCGGCCGGACGGTCCGCCTCGATGGCGGAGGTGTCCGCCGCGGGTTCGTTCACTCCGACCTGATCGAGGTCAGAGTCCGACCGCCGCGCGCAGCTTGTCCGCGCGGTCGGTGTGCTCCCACGGCAGGTCGACGTCGGTGCGGCCGAAGTGGCCGTACGCGGCGGTCGGCGCGTAGATCGGGCGCAGCAGGTCCAGGTCGCGGATGATCGCGCCGGGGCGCAGGTCGAAGACTTCGGTGATCGCGGTGGAGATACGCGCCGGATCCACCTTCTCGGTGCCGAAGGTCTCGACGAACAAGCCGACCGGAGCGGCCTTACCGATCGCGTAGGCCACCTGGACCTCGACCCGATCGGCCAGATCGGCCGCCACCACGTTCTTCGCGACCCAGCGCATGGCGTAGGCGGCCGAGCGGTCCACCTTCGACGGGTCCTTGCCGGAGAAGGCGCCACCACCGTGGCGGGCCATGCCGCCGTAGGTGTCGACGATGATCTTGCGGCCGGTCAGGCCCGCGTCGCCCATCGGGCCACCGAGCACGAACTTGCCGGTGGGGTTGACCAGCAGGCGGACGTTCGAGGTGTCCAGCGAGGGCACTTCCAGGTCGGCGAGGACCCCGTCGAGCACCTTCTCGCGGATGTCGGGCGCGAGCAGGTTGTCCAGGTCGATGTCGGCGGCGTGCTGGGTGGAGACGACCACCGTGTCCAGGCGGACCGGGCGATCGCCGTCGTACTCGATGGTGACCTGGGTCTTGCCGTCCGGACGCAGGTAGGGCAGCACGCCGGACTTGCGCACCTCGGTCAAGCGGCGCGACAGCCGGTGCGCGAGCGCGATCGGCAGCGGCATCAGCTCGGGGGTGTCCTTGGTGGCGTAACCGAACATCAAGCCCTGATCGCCCGCGCCCTGCCGCTCGATCTCGTCGTCGGAGCCGCCGACACGTGCCTCGTGCGAGGTGTCGACACCCTGCGCGATATCCGGCGACTGCGCGCCGATCGCGATATTCACACCGCAGGAATTCCCGTCGAATCCCTTTGCAGACGAGTCATATCCGATTTCCAGGACCTTTTCCCGGACAATACGGGGAATATCGGCGTATGCCGATGTGGTGACCTCACCCGCGACGTGGACCTGACCGGTCGTCACGAGGGTTTCCACCGCGACCCGGCTGCGCGGATCCTCCGCGAGCAACGCGTCGAGAATGGAATCGCTGATGGCATCACAGATTTTGTCCGGATGACCCTCGGTCACGGACTCACTGGTGAAAAGCCGGCTCCCGGACGTGCGCACAGTTCTTCCCTCTCCCTCAACGGGTTACTCGTATCGGCTTGCGACAGTAACGCGATGTCGCGACTGCGCAACCCTTACATCTCAGACTATTCCAAATCACCGACAGGGCGGACCTCAACTACGCAGCTGCCCCGACTGCCGAATTCCCGGTGTCCCGCGTGCCGAAAGAATGACGGCGCCGCGAACGAACGACGGATCGGATGGCAATCTCGGCAGGCCTGGTGCCCGGCTCAGCGCAGCAACACACTCAGCGCGTCGAGCACACGGCTGGCCAGCAGCGCCTTCGAGCCGTGATCGAGCGCCTGTTCGGTACCGTCCGCGCCGAGCAGCCAGCCGTCGTTGGTGTCCACCTCGAACGCCTTGCCCTCACCGACCGCGTTGACCACAAGCAGGTCACACCCCTTGCGGGCGAGCTTGGCCCGCGCGTGGGTGAGGACGTCGCCGTGCTCGTCACCGGTTTCGGCGGCGAAGCCGACGATCGCGGTGCCGGGCAATTGCCCGTCGCGGCGCGCCTGCACCAGTCCGGCGAGGATGTCGTCGGTCTTGGTCAGCGGAATGACGTCGGGTTCGCCCGCGCCCTTCTTGATCTTGGCGGCGGCGACATTGGTCGGCCGGAAATCGGCGACCGCCGCGGCCATGATCACCGCGTCGGCGCCGGCGGCGTGCTTATCGACGGCGGTCTTCAGCTGTTCGGCGGTCGTGATGTGCACCAGGTCGACGGCAGCCGGTGCCGCCATCTCGATCGTGTTGCCCGCGATCAGCGTGACGTGCGCGCCGCGCTGGGCCGCGACCCGCGCGAGCGCGTAGCCCTGCTTGCCGGAGCTGCGGTTGCCGAGAAAACGCACCGGATCCAGCGGTTCCCTGGTGCCGCCCGCCGTGATGACGACCCGGCGGCCTTCCAGATCCCGCGGGATCGCGTCGGCGCGCTCCATGAGCAGCGACGCGAGGCCGAAGATCTCCTCGGGCTCGGGCAGCCGACCGGGACCGGTGTCGGCGCCGGTGAGCCGCCCCGCCGCGGGCTCCATGACGATCGCACCGCGGGCGCGCAGCGTCGCGACGTTGGCGACGGTCGCCGGATGCTCCCACATCTCGGTGTGCATCGCGGGCGCGAACAAGATCGGACATCGGGCCGTCAGCAATGTGGCGGTGAGCAGGTCGTCGGCGCGGCCGGAGGCGGCGCGGGCCATGAGGTCGGCGGTCGCCGGGGCGATGACCACCAGGTCCGCCTCCTGGCCCAGCCGGACATGCGGGACCTCCGGCACGTCGGAGAACACACCGGTGTGCACCGGGTTCCCGGACAGTGCTTCGAAGGTCGCTTTGCCGACGAACTCCAGCGCCGAGTGGGTGGGGATCACCCGGACGTCGTGTCCGGTCTCGGTGAACCGCCGGACCAGAGAGCACGCCTTGTAGGCGGCGATCCCTCCGGCTACACCGACGACGATCCTTGTGGTCACTACGCCTCCGGCCTAGTCGTGGTCACGGCGAACTCGGTTCGCTCACTCGCCTTCGGAGTGCTCGAGCAGGTCGGAGTGGATCTCGCGCAGGGCGACCGACAGCGGCTTCTCCTGCAGACCCGGCTCGACCAGCGGGCCGACGTACTCGAGGATGCCGTCGCCGAGCTGGTTGTAGTAGTCGTTGATCTGCCGGGCCCGCTTGGCCGCGTAGATGACCAGGGCGTACTTGGACGACGTGCGCTCCAGCAACTCGTCGATCGGCGGGTTGGTCAGGCCGATCGGCGTGTCGTAGGCGGGCGCGGTCTTGGTGTCCGTACTGCTCACTAGGGGGACTCCTGGTGTTTGGGAGGTCACGAACTCGAATTTGTGCTAACGAACAACGATACCAACTGCTCACACGCGCTGGTCACCTCGTCGTTCACGATAACGATGTCGAACTCGTCACAGGCGGCCAGCTCGATCCTGGCTGTCTCTAATCGGCGCTCGATCACCTCGGGCGACTCGGTGCCACGCGAGGTCAGCCGCGCCACCAACTCCTCCCAGCTCGGCGGAGCCAGGAACACCAGGATCCCCTCCGGGATCGCCCGGCGCACCGACCGCGCGCCCTCGAGATCCACTTCCACCAGTACCGGCAGGCCTTCCGCCAGAGCGGCACGCACCGGCCCGGCGGGGGTGCCCGAACGCTGCAACCCGCCGTGGATGTCCGCCCACTCGAGCAGCTCACCCGCCTCGATCATCGCGTCGAACTCCGCACGGGAGACGAAGTGGTAGTCGACGCCGTCGACCTCCCCGGGCCGGGGGGCCCGGGTCGTTGCCGACACGCTGAAGACCAGGTCGGGCAGCCGTTCGCGGACACAGCGGACCACGGTGGACTTGCCCACGGCCGAGGGGCCGACCAGTACTACCAGTCGACCCTTCCGCGTGTGTTCGATCACCCTCGTCGTCAGGCGTCGAAGTCGAACCGGGCCAGCAGCGCCTTGCGCTGCCGGTCACCGAGTCCGCGCAGCCGCCGGGTGGGGGCGATCTCCAGCTCGCTCATGATTTCCGCCGCCTTGACCTTGCCCACCTTCGGCAGGGCCTCCAGCAGCGCCGACACCTTCATCTTGCCGAGGATCTCGTCGGTCTCGGCGTCGGTGAGGACCTGCTTCAGGTTGGTGCCGCCACGCTTCAGGCGCTCCTTGAGCTCCGCCCGAGCGCGGCGAGCGGCAGCCGCCTTCTCCAAAGCAGCGGCGCGCTGCTCGTCAGTCAGCTGGGGAAGGGCCACGGTTCCTCCGTCTCATCGTTCATTGCATCAACTCCTGCCGGTAACCCGGCAGTCTCAGCGACCGTACCCACGACGTCCGCCGATTGCGAACCCACCCCCCAGGTCAGCGCATGATTCCGGATACCGACCACATCCGGGCGGTACGTCGCCGGACCCCCCGCGCCACCACTCGGATCGTGCCGCCGGCTCCGCGAAACAGGCCGCCAACAGGGCGTTTTCGGCAAACCGAGTGGTTTGCGGAAGGGTTGCGGCAGCGCAGGGCATCGTTCCAGCAACCCCTCACGCGCCCTACCAGGAACTTTCTGGAAATTTTCCGCGTGTCGCAAGTTCTTCCCGCGTGTCGGGCGTCACAGCCGAGACAGTGGGCCCGCTCCGCGCGGCATTCGGTGCCGGTTCGCGGCCCTGTACGCCGGTCCAGCAGGCAGGTGCCCATCCGGGGCACGGATGAGCGCCGAAATCGGCGCAGGAGAGCGCACAGGCCCCGGTAAGGCCGCGCGTATGAGCACACCTGCACGCACAGCAGGCCCGAAAAGACCGAAGGCCGGCGTTGGGTGCGCCGGCCTTCGTGGTCATTTCTGCAGGAACGCGAACGCGTCCTGGAGTTCGTGCACCCTGGCACGCAGTGCCGGGACGTCGGGGCCGGCGCGCAGCAGCTCGCGGGAGACGTTCGGCAGGACGGCCCCGAGCATCGGCTCGGGGACCAGTTCGCGCACCGTGTCCGGGCCGCCGCCCTGAGCGCCCACCCCGGGCATCAGGATCGGACCGTTGAGCGCGGACAGGTCCGGCACCTCGCGCAGCGTGGCGCCGACCACCACGCCCACCGAACCGAACTCGCTGCCCGCGTTGCGGGCCGCGGCTTCGTCGACCATCACCTGCGCGACCGCGCGGCCGTCCGCCGCTACCGCCCGCTGCACCTGCGCTCCTTCGGGATTCGACGTCGCCGCGAGCACGAAGACGCCGCGGCGGTTGGCCTCGGCGAGCGACAACGCAGGCGCCAGCGAACCGAATCCGAGGAACGGGGAGACCGTCACCGCGTCGGACGCGAGTGGACCGTCGGCCAGCCAGGTCCTGGCGTAGGCCTCCATGGTGGACCCGATGTCGCCGCGCTTGGCGTCGGCGAGCACCAGGGTTCCCGAGGCGCGCAGCACCTCGATGGCGCGCTCCAGGACGGCGATACCGCCGGAGCCGTAGGCCTCGAAGAACGCGACCTGCGGCTTGACCAGCGCGACCAGACCGTCGAAGGCCTCCACGCAGATCTCGGCGAAGCGCTCGAGACCATCGACGTCCTCGGTGAGGTCCCAGGACCGCAGCAGCTGCGGGTGCGGGTCGATCCCGACGCACACGGGCCCGAAGTGCCGCATCGCGTGCCGCAAGCGCTCGCCGAAGGTCTTCATCTCGCCCATTCCGTCCGGTCGCGGCTCATCCACGCAGCACCGAGTGCAGTTCCTGCAGGGACCGCACACCGATGCCGCCGTTGATGCTCGCCTCGATGCCTTGCACCGCGGCGGCCGCACCCTGCACGGTGGTGATGCACGGGATGTTCACCCCGACCGCCGCGCTGCGGATCTCGTAGCCGTCCACGCGAGGGCCGGAGTTGCCGTAGGGCGTGTTGAACACCATGTCGACCTCGCCGTCGCGGATCTGCTCCACGATCGTCGGCTCGTCGCCGGGACTCACCTCGGAGTGCTTGCGCACCTGCTCGCACGGAATACCGTTGCGGCGCAGCATTTCCGCCGTGCCCTCGGTGGCGAGGATGCGGAAACCCAGGTCGTGCAAGCGCTTCACCGGGAAGACCATCGCGCGCTTGTCCCGGTTGGCGATCGAGACGAACACCGTGCCCTCGGTGGGCAGCGAGCCGTACGCGGCGGTCTGGCTCTTGGCGAAGGCGGTACCGAAATCGGCGTCGATGCCCATCACCTCGCCGGTGGACTTCATCTCCGGCGACAGCAGCGAGTCCACCCCGCTGCCGTCGGCGCGCCGGAAGCGGTGGAACGGCAGCACCGCCTCCTTGACCGCGACCGGAGCGTCCAGCGCGACGTGCCCGCCGTCACCCTCGCTCGGCAGCATGCCCTCCTTGCGGAGTTCGGCGATGGTGGCGCCGAGCATGATCCGGGCGGCGGCCTTGGCCAGCGGCACCGCGGTCGCCTTGGACACGAACGGGACGGTCCGGCTCGCTCGCGGATTGGCCTCCAGGACGTAGAGCACGTCGTCCTTGAGCGCGTACTGCACGTTGAGCAGGCCGCGCACGCCGATGCCCTTGGCCAGCGCTACGGTGGAGCGACGCACCGCCTCGATATCGCTGCGGCCCAACGTGATCGGAGGCAGCGCGCAGGCGGAGTCACCGGAGTGGATGCCGGCCTCCTCGATGTGCTCCATCACGCCGCCGAGGTAGACCTCCTCGCCGTCGCACAGCGCGTCGACGTCGATCTCGATCGCGTCCTCCAGGAAGCGGTCGACCAGCACCGGGTGCTCCGGGCTGAGCTCGGTCGCGCGGGAGATGTAGCCCTCCAGGGACTTCTCGTCGTACACGATCTCCATACCGCGGCCACCGAGCACGTAGGACGGGCGCACCAGCACCGGGTATCCGATGTCCGCGGCGATCTTGCGGGCGTGCGCGAACGTGGTGGCGGTGCCGTACTTCGGCGCGGGCAGCCCGGCCGCGACCAGCACGTCGCCGAACTCGCCGCGGTCCTCGGCCAGATCGATGGCGGCCGCGCTGGTGCCGACCACCGGCACGCCCGCCTCGGTGAGGCGCTGCGCCAGCCCGAGCGGGGTCTGCCCGCCCAGCTGCACGATAACGCCCGCGACGGTGCCCGACTCGCATTCGGCGTGGTAGACCTCGAGCACGTCCTCGAAGGTCAGGGGCTCGAAGTAGAGACGGTCGGCGGTGTCGTAGTCGGTGGAGACGGTCTCGGGGTTGCAGTTGACCATCACCGTCTCGTACCCGGCCCGTGACAGCGTCTGCGCCGCGTGCACGCACGAGTAGTCGAACTCGATGCCCTGGCCGATCCGGTTCGGTCCGGACCCCAGAATGATCACTTTCTCGCGCTCGCGCTGCGGTGCCACTTCGGACTCGGCGGCGGGATCGAGTTCGTAGGCCGAGTAGTGGTACGGGGTCTTGGCCTCGAACTCGGCGGCGCAGGTGTCGACGGTTTTGAAGACAGGGCGGACACCGAGCCGGTGCCGCAGGGCGCGCACACCGCTCTCCCCCGCCAGCTCGGGCCGCAGCGCGGCCAGCTGACGATCGGACAGGCCGTAGTGCTTGGCCCGGCGCAGCAGCGGCTCGTCCAGCACGGGCGCGTCGAGGATCTCCCGGCGCAGCTCGACCAAGCCGGCCACCTCCGCGACGAACCATGGGTCGATGCCAGAGGCTGCGGCGACGTCCTCGATGCTCGCGCCCAGGCGCAGCGCCCGCTCGACCTGGTAGATGCGCCCCTCGGTGGGCGTGCGCAGATCCTCGAGGATCGCTGAAACATCCGTCCACGCGCCGTCGTCCTCGGTCCAGAAGCCCGCGGCCTTGGTCTCCAGCGATCGCAGCACCTTGCCCAGCGACTCGGTGAAGTTGCGGCCCAGCGACATCGCTTCGCCGACGGACTTCATGGTGGTGGTCAGCGTGCCGTCGGCGCCGGGGAACTTCTCGAACGCGAAGCGCGGCGCCTTGACGACCACGTAGTCCAGGGTCGGCTCGAAACAGGCCGGCGTTTCCTTGGTGATGTCGTTGACGATTTCATCGAGCGTGTAGCCGATGGCCAGTTTGGCCGCGATCTTCGCGATCGGGAAGCCCGTCGCCTTCGATGCCAGCGCGGACGAGCGCGAGACACGCGGGTTCATCTCGATGACGATGAGGCGCCCGTCGCTCGGGTTCACCGCGAACTGGATGTTGCAGCCGCCGGTGTCGACGCCGACCTCGCGCAGGATCGCGATACCGAGATCGCGCAGCTTCTGGTACTCGCGGTCGGTGAGCGTCATCGCCGGAGCGACGGTGACCGAGTCACCGGTGTGCACGCCCATCGGGTCGACGTTCTCGATCGAGCAGACCACCACGACGTTGTCGCGGCCGTCGCGCATCAACTCGAGCTCGTATTCCTTCCAGCCGAGAATCGACTCCTCGATGAGGACGTTCGCGGTGGGCGAGGCGGCCAGGCCGCCGCCGGCGATGCGATCGAGGTCCTGCTCGTTGTAGGCCATGCCCGAACCGAGGCCACCCATGGTGAACGACGGGCGCACCACCACCGGGTAGCCGAGTTCGGCGACCGTCTCGCGAGCTTCGTCCATGGTGAAGCAGACCCGCGAGCGGGCGCTCTCGCCGCCCACCTTGGCGACGATGTCCTTGAACTTCTGCCGGTCCTCACCGCGCTGGATGGCGTCGAAGTCGGCGCCGATCAGCTCCACGCCGTACTTCTCCAGCACGCCGCGCTCGTGCAGCGCGACCGCGGTGTTCAGCGCGGTCTGGCCGCCGAGGGTGGCCAGGATGGCGTCGGGACGCTCCTTCTCGATGACCTTTTCCACGAACTCCGGCGTGATCGGCTCCACGTAGGTGGCGTCGGCGAACTCCGGGTCGGTCATGATCGTCGCCGGGTTCGAGTTGACCAGCGACACCCGCAGGCCCTCGGCCCGCAGCACCCGGCACGCCTGCGTGCCGGAATAGTCGAATTCGCACGCCTGGCCGATGACGATCGGGCCAGAACCGATCACCAGGATGTGCTCGAGATCCTCGCGGCGAGGCATCAGGCTCCTTCCATGAGACCGGCGAAACGGTCGAACAGATACGCGGCATCGTGAGGCCCGGCGGCGGCCTCCGGGTGGTACTGCACGGAGAAGGCGCGGCCGTCGACCAGCCGGACCCCTTCGACCGTGCCGTCGTTGGCGCAGACGTGACTCACCTCGGCCGTGCCGAAGGGGGTCTCGAACCGCTCGCCGCGCTCGCCCTCCAGCGCGAACCCGTGGTTCTGCGCGGTGATCGAGATCCGGCCGGTCTCGTGCTCCACCACCGGGATGTTGATGCCGCGGTGGCCGAACTTCATCTTGTAGGTCCCCCGGCCGAGCGCACGGCCGAGGATCTGGTTGCCGAAGCAGATGCCGAACAGCGGCAGGCCCGCGCCCAGCACCCCGCGGGTCAGCTCGACCGCGCCGTCGGCGGTGGCCGGGTCGCCCGGGCCATTGGACAGGAAGACCCCGTCCGGCTTCAGTTCGAGGATTTGATCGAGCGTGCTGGACGAGGACACCACGTGCACCCGCATGCCGCGCTGCGCGAACATGCGCGGAGTGTTGGTCTTGATCCCTAGGTCGACCGCGACGACCGTGCGCCGGTGCTCGCCGTCGGGCTCGATCGTGTAGAGCGCGTCGGTGGTCACCTCGCCCGCGAGGTCGGCGCCCAGCATGGACGGCTGACCGGTCACCCGGGCCACCAGCTCGTCGGGGGCGGCGAGCGCGTCACCGGAGAAGATGCCCGCCTTCATCGAACCGCGGGAGCGCAGGTGACGCACCAGCGCCCGGGTGTCGATGCCCGCGATCCCGACGATCCGCTGCCGCTCCAGTTCGTCCGGCAGCGTCGTGGTGGCGCGCCAGTTGGACGCGCGCCGCGCGGGGTCGCGCACCGCGTACCCGGCGACCCAGATCTTGGTGGACTCGTCGTCCTCGTCGTTCCAGCCGGTGTTGCCGATCTGCGGCGCGGTGGCCACCACGATCTGTCGGTGGTAGGACGGGTCGGTGAGGGTCTCCTGGTACCCGGTCATCGCGGTGCAGAACACCGCCTCACCGAGCGTCTGGCCCACGGCGCCGTAGGCCTGGCCGCGAAACACCCGGCCGTCCTCCAGCACGAGTGCTGCTTCTCCTGTCATCCCTCGTCATCTCCCGTCATCGTCCCGCTCTGATCCGCCGCCGGAAGCCGGCGCCAAGCCGGGTAGACCGACTTGTCGTCGCCGCGGAAACCCGTATCGATCTCGGTTCCGGTCGGCAGCTTCCAGCGAATGACCAGCACACCATCTTCCGTCATCACTTTGCCCGCATGGCCGCGTTCGGTGCGCACCGCGGTGATGGATTCCTGCGGAATCCAGATCACCGCCGCGCCGTCGCGTTCGAGCAAGATCCCCCGTTCGAACCGCGTGAGTTCCGCGGTGGCCCGGAAACCCAGGTCGCCTACCGTGATCCGGTCCTGCCAGCTGGGCGCGATAGTGCTGCCCAGGTACAGGCCGGTGGTCGGCTCCAGCACTTGCGCGCCGAGTTCGGCGGGCAGGGCGGGCAGCGCGCCGATGCGCTCCGCCTGACGTGCCGCGCGGTTGCGCCAGCCCCGGTACATCAGCCAGAGGCAGACCGCGAACAGGATCAGCAGCCCGACAACCCAGAGTGTTCTCTCCATTACGAACCTCCTCGAAGGGCCACGCCTCGGTCGTTCATCTACGCCTCCGCCCGATTGCCCAGCGCCTTGCCGTCGCGGGCGGTGACCCGGCCGCGCAGCAGCGTCGCCGTCACCCGCGCCGGGAAGGTCATCGCCTCGAACGGCGTGTTGTTCGAGATGCTGGCCAGTTCCTTCGCGCGCACCGTCCAGCTCGCTTTCGGATCGACCAGCGTCAAGTTCGCCGGCTCGCCGACCTCGAGCGGCCTGCCGTGATCGTCCAGACCCACGATCTCGGCCGGGCGTTCGCTCATCACGCGGGCGACGCCGCGCCAGTCCAGCAGCCCCGGCTCCACCATGGTCTGCACGATGATCGACAGCGCCGTCTCCAGTCCCAGCATGCCGGGCCGGGCTGCGGCGAACTCGCAGCACTTGTCCTGCTCGGCGTGCGGAGCGTGGTCGGTGGCGACGCAGTCGACGATGCCCTCGGCCAGCGCCTGCCGCAGCGCGGCGGCGTCGGACGCCTCGCGCAGCGGCGGGTTGACCTTGTTGACCGCGTCGTAGGTCTCCAGCCGGGAGTCGTCCAGCAGCAAGTGGTGCGGGGTGACCTCGGCGGTGATGGAGATGCCCTGCGACTTCGCCCACCGCACCAGTTCCACGGTGCCCGCGGTGGAGGCGTGGCAGATGTGCACCCGGGCACCCGCGTCCCGCGCGAGCAGGGCGTCACGCGCCACGATGGACTCCTCGGCCGCGCGCGGCCAGCCTGCCAGCCCGAGTCGGGCCGCGGTCGGTCCCTCGTGCGCGATGGCGCCCTCGGTCAGTCTCGGCTCTTCCGCGTGCTGGGCGATCAGCACCCCGAGCGAGTTCGCGTACTCCAGCGCGCGGCGCATGATCAGCGGGTCGTGGACGCAGTGGCCGTCGTCGGAGAACATGCGCACCGCGCCGACCCCCGCGGCCATGGTCCCCATCTCGGCGAGCTGCTTGCCCGCCAAGCCGACGGTGACCGCGCCGACCGGATACACGTCGACCAGGCCCACCTCCCGGCCGCGCCGCCATACGTGGTCGGTGACGACCACCGAGTCGGCGACCGGATCGGTGTTGGCCATCGCGAAGACCGCGGTGTAGCCGCCGAGCGCGGCGGCGGCGGATCCGGATTCGATGGTCTCGGTGTCCTCGCGGCCCGGCTCGCGCAGGTGGGTGTGCAGGTCGACGAAGCCGGGCAGCAGGACTTGCCCCTGCGCGTCGATGATCTCGGCGTCGACCGCGTCCAGATCGGTGCCGATCCGGCGGATCTCTCCATCGGCGACGAGCACGTCGACCGGCTCGCCTTCGCCGTACAGCAGCGCACCCTTGATCAGGACGGCGGTGTCGTTCTTTCTCATGCCACTGCCTCCTGTGTCCCGACGAGCAGGCGGAACAAGACCGCCATCCGCATGTGCACGCCGTTGGTGACCTGTTGCAACACCGCGGCTTTCGGCGAGTCCGCGACCGCGGACGCGATCTCCATGCCGCGCAGCATCGGGCCGGGGTGCAGCACGACGGCGTGGTCCTCGAGCAGGGCCAGCCTGCGTTCGGACAACCCGTAGGTGATCGAGTACTCGCGCGCCGACGGGAAGAACCCGCCGTTCATCCGCTCGGCCTGCACGCGCAGCATCAGCACCGCGTCGGCGCCGATCAGCTCGGCGTCCAGATGATGTGAGACGCGGGCGGGCCAGGTCTCCACACCGACCGGGAGCAACGTACGCGGGGCGACCAGCACCACCTCCGCGCCCAGCGTGGCCAGCAGGAAGACGTTGGACCGCGCGACCCGGCTGTGCAGGATGTCACCGACGATGACGACCCGCTTGCCTTCGATGTCGCCCAGCCGCTGCCGGAGGGTCAGCGCGTCCAGCAGGGCCTGGGTCGGGTGCTCATGCGTCCCGTCACCCGCGTTGACGACCGCCGGCCCCGAGGCGCGCCCTGCCGAGACGGCCCACTCGTCCATCCAGCGGGCGATCTGGTGCGCGGCGCCGGAAGCCGGGTGTCGCACGATCAGCGCGTCGGCGCCCGCGGCGTGCAAGGTCAGCGCGGTGTCGCGCAGCGACTCACCCTTGGCCACCGAGGAACTGCTCGCGCTGACGTTGATCACGTCCGCGCTCATCCACTTGCCCGCCACCTCGAACGAGACCCGGGTCCGGGTGGAGTTCTCGAAGAAGACCGTCATCACGGTGCGCCCGCGCAGCGTGGGCAGCTTGTGCACCTCGCGGCCGAGCAGGGCCTGTTCGAACCGCTCGGCCTCGTCGAGCAGTTCGGTCGCGGCGGCGCGATCGAGCGTGGCGACCGACAACAGATGCCTCACCCAGCTACCTCCTGCCGCGAGCCGGCGTGCGGCGACTCCATCACGCCTCCTCCTGGTGCAGGTAGACGCCATCCCGGCCGTCGTGTTCGGCCAGTAGCACCGAAATGTCCTCAGACCGGCTGGTCGGTACGTTCTTGCCCACATAGTCGGCGCGGATCGGCAGTTCCCGGTGACCGCGATCGATGAGCACCGCCAGTTGCACCGCGCGCGGGCGGCCCAGGTCGCGCAGACCGTCGAGCGCCGAGCGTACGGTGCGACCGGAGAACAGCACGTCGTCGATCAGCACCACGAGCGCGTCCTCGATGCCACCTTCCGGAACGGAGGTGCGTTCCAGCGGCCGGTGCGGACGGCTGCGCAGATCGTCGCGGTAGAGGGTGATGTCGAGCGAGCCCAGAGCCGGGCGGACGCCGGAGAATTCCTCGATCTTCTCGGTGAGCCGCGCGGCCAGGGTGGTCCCACGGGTCGGGATGCCGATCAGCACCACCCGCGGCGCGTCCGGCTCGCCCGCGTCCAGCGCGGTCTTCTCGATGATCTGGTGCGCGATGCGCGCGATGGTCCGCCCGACATCCGAAGCCGACAACAGCTCTCGCCCCGCCGCCACCCACTCCGGGGTATGTCGCTGCGATGTCTCGGCAGCGCCGGACTTGGCGGCCCGCTCTTCGGGCACAGCCATGCCGACCTCCTTCCCCGCCTCACCGGACGGTCCGTTAAAGGATGTCTTACGGCAAGCAGCGTATCAGCGCCGTCAGCCCCGCTTTCACCAGGCATATCGCGCTGTGAGCAGGGCCACTGACCGTCATGGGGGACGCGGCCGCGCGCTACTGGTGGACGGCTTCGGCGTCAGCTTGCGGTACCAGTTCCGGCTGCTCGCGGACCTGATGACCGCGCCGGAACGCGCGCCGCTCGCGGTATTCCACGCCAGGCAGGCACTGCTCGCGATCAGCTGGAGCACCGCGATGAATGGGTGACCTGCGATTGTCCGACGACGAGTGCTACGCGGCGGCGCGGGCGATCGCGAACGACATCCTGATGAAGGTCCGACAGTCGTGACCGAAATCCGCTAGCACATACGTTCGATCGGCGGTACGCTCGGCCGCGTGTCCACACTGCTGCAAGGATCGCTGCTCGACGGATTCGGCGACACCGAATTCGCGCCGCTGCGCGATGCGCGCCGTACCGTACTCGACCGAGGGGCCTGGGTGGATCTACTGCCCAGCTGGCTGCCGGGCGCGGACGCGCTGTTCGACCGGCTGGTCGGCGGTGTGCCATGGAAAGCCGAGCGCAGGCCGATGTACGACCGCGTGGTCGAGGTGCCCCGCCTGCTGCGGTTCTACTCCGAGCACGAACCACTGCCGGATCCCGCGCTGGCCGACGCCCGCACGGCACTGAGCGAGCATTACCACCGTGAACTCGGTGAACCGTTCCGCACCGCGGGCCTGTGCTACTACCGGGACGGGCGCGACAGCGTCGCCTGGCACGGCGACAACATCGGCCGGGGGGCTACCGACGACACCATGGTCGCGATCGTGTCGATCGGGGCGCCGAGGGCGCTGCTGCTCCGGCCACGCGGCGGCGGCGCCAGCATCAAATACTCTGTGGGACACGGCGATCTACTCGTCATGGGCGGCTCCTGCCAGCGCACCTGGGAACACGCCGTGCCGAAGACGCGCAGACCCACCGGTCCGCGGATCAGCATCCAGTACCGCCCACGCGGGGTCCGTTGAGCGAGTTCGGCGCTCCGTCGTCCGTCGCGTGTCGCCCGGTCCGGTTAGCCTGGCAACATGAGCAATCCAGGGGCGGGGGTCTTGGCCGTGATGCCGCTGCACACGATCAGCGAGGTCTACGGCGAGGCCGGGCTACGGGAACGATTACTGCTGGAAATCGCCGAGTTGCCGGACACGCAGCGCCTGGCCGCGGCGCTCGATCTCGCGGCCGACCTGCATCGTGACGACCGGTACGGCCGCGAGCCGTACCTCAGTCATCTACTGCGCGTGACCATTCGGATCATCAGTCACTACGAGGTCCGGGATCCCGACGTGGTCGCGGCGGGGCTGTTGCACGACTCGGTCGAGGACCACGCCACCGAACTGGCCGCCGATCGCCCGGGTCCGGCCGTCGACGCCGCATTGGACGCGCTCACCGATCGGTTCGGTGCGCGAGTGGCCGATCTCGTCGCCGCGGTGACCAATCCCGAACCGGATCCGGCGCGCGACCGGCAGGCGCAGTACCGCGAACACGTCGCGGCCAACCTGGACCGGGACCCGTGGGCCCGCGTCATCAAGCTTTCCGATTTCACCGACAACGGCGTCGGCATCCTCTATGCCACCGGCCCAGCGATGGCGAAACTCGCCGCCAAGTACCGCCCGCTCACCGACGTGTACCGCGACCTGGTCACCCGGCCGGACACACCACTGGCCGACCATGTCCGGCAGCACATCCTCGACCAGCTCGACCGCGCGGACGAACGCTTCGAGGCCATCCTGTCGCGGGACTGATCGCCGCGCGGGCCCGCATCCGAGAGTTCCGCGCAGCGGCGGATCGGACACCGAGCACCCCGACGGCCGCCACCGGGCGGCCACTTGGCCGACCCCGCGCCGACGAATGATTCCTCGGTTTCCCGTGCTCGATCCCAGACCGCCTCGCAGGTGCGTCGGTCGACGTGCGAGCGCGGCCCTACCTGCCATCGCACGAGTGGTCAGGGCGTGCGTAGCACCGCCTCCACCAGCTCCCGCACCCCCGCCAGCAACCGGTCGGCCTCACCCGCCCGGACCATGGCCGGCACCAACTCGGCGCTCAACGCACCGAGCAGCAGCCGCCCGACCACTTCCGCGTCCAGGTCCGGACGCGCTTCGTGTAGCAACGTGGTGAGGTGGTTGTCCCAGAACGCGTGGAATTCGGCGGTCCGCGGATGTGGGGGCTCGGTGCGATAGGCGACCATCAGCTCGGAATTATTGATCACCAGCCGCGCCATCGCGTCGAAGTAGGCGATCAAGCGGGCAGCGGCGGGCGCGCCGGGCCCCAGCGGCGGCGGGCCGTGGGCGATCGCATCCATGAGCGTGAGCGCGCTCTCGGCAACCATCTCGTGCAAGAGCCCGGCGCGGCTACCGAAGCGATGGAAGATGGTGCCCTTGCCCACTCCGGCGGCAGCCGCGACGCGGTCCATGGTGATCGCTTCGGCACCGTGCTCGGCGAGCAGCGCGAAGGTGGCGTCCAGGATCGCCCGCCGATTACGCGCCGCGTCCGCTCGTTCCCTGGGCCGTCCGTCGCCCATCGCACCCGCCTTCTAGACAAGTTGACCGGCGGTCCATATCATCGGTGAGTCAATTGGACCGTCAGTCAACTTATGGAGTTCGTGATGCAAGCAATCGTAATGACGGCAGTAGGAAGCCCCGACGTGCTGGTGGCCGAGGAGGTCCCCGCGCCGCGGGCAGGCGCACACGAGGTGGTGATCCGCGCCGAGGCGATCCCGGTGCTGTTCCCCGAGACCAAGCTGCGCTCCGGCGAGTTCCCGCTCGGCGCTCCACTGCCACTGGTCTTCGGTTTCCAGGCCGCGGGGGTCGTCACCGAAGTCGGCACGCAAGCCGATCCGGCGCTGATCGGACGGCGAGTCGTCGTGGCGACAAGGGGTTTCGGCGCCTACGCCGAATTCGTCGCCGCGCCTGCGGATTCCGTGACAGCGATTCCGGACGGCCTGTCGTTTGTCGACGCCGCGGCAGTGCTGATGAACGGCTCGGTAGCGATTCCATTGCTCGAAACCGCCGCGCTGACCGGCGTCGAAACCGTCCTGATCGAGGCGGCCGCCACGGGCGTCGGCAGCGCCTTGACCCAACTGGCCGGAGAATTCGGGGCGGCTCGCGTCATCGGCACCGCGGGCAGTCCCGAGAAGGCGGCCCGGGCTCGCAAGCTGGGTGCCGACGAAGTGATAGACCACAACGATCCGGCGTGGACCGCCCGGCTGCACGAATCGCTCGGCGGCGCGACGGTGGACGTGGTGTTCGATTCGATCGGCGGTGCGAGCGCTTCCGGCCTGCTCGATCTGATGACCCCCCTGCGCGGCCGGATGCTGGGCTACGGCTGGCTGTCCGGCGCACCCGCGCAGGTGTCGGCGACCGACCTGATCATGCGCGGGCTCACCTTCACCGGTTGCGCGGGACCGGAGTGGCTGAACCGAGTCGCGCGGGCGCGCGGCGCCGTTCTGGCCCGCGCGGTGGCGGGTGGGCTCGATCCGCTGGTCGAGGCGGTGCTGCCGTTGGACCAGGCGAGCCGCGCGCATCGGCTGCTGGAAGAGCGGGCACCGCTGGGCAAGATCGTGCTACGTCCGCGAGCCGCCACGTCCTGAGAGCGGCGCGTACCCTGCGCGACCGTGGCTAGGGTGGGTTCCGTGCCGACTTCTCTGGAATCCCATATCGGTGCCGCCAACGCCCTCACCGCACGCTGGTGCGCGGCGGCGGACGAGCAAGACTTCGTGGTGTCCGGCGCAGGCGTCTGGCCGCTGCTGGCCTTGCTCGCCTCCGCGGCGGACGGTTTGGCGCGGGAGGAACTGTCGACCGCGATCGGCGTGCCCGCGGCGAGCGGCCGCGAAGAAGCGCTGCGGTTGCTGCACGACCTCCAGCGCGCGGACGCGGTGTCGGCGGCACTCGGTGTGTGGGTGCGTCGCGATCTTCCGCTGCACGAGGCTTGGTCGCAGGAGCTGCCCGAGGGAGTTCTCGCCCGGCTGGCCGGGCAGTCCGAGCTGGACAGGTGGGCGGCCCGGCATACCGACGGGCTCATCGAGCGGTTCCCCCTGTCGGTCGATCCCGGCACGCTGCTGGTGCTCGCTACCGCGCTGATCGCGAAGACCCGATGGCAGGTGCCCTTCGAGGTCGGCACGCTGACGCCCGAAGACGGTCCGTGGCAAGGTCACCGCGGCCCCGGCTTGTCCCGCGCGAGCACCGACCTGGCGAACGCCGCCATCCTGGACGCACCGGAGCCGGTCACGCGCGTCGTCGTCGAAGGTGTCGCCGACCTCGACGTCCACCTGCTGCTCGGCACGGGCACACCCGGCGCTGTGCTAGGAACCGGCCTGGCGGCGCTGTCCGGCGCCGTGCCGGTCCGCTCCGACCTGCCGGTCGGCACCGAGGGGCCGGGCCTGCGCGTGCGCACCGAGCAGGTGCTGACCGGCACCGGTCAACTGCGAATCCGGCTGCCACCCTTCGAGGTCCGATCCAGCCACGACCTGCTCACCCGCTCCGGCTTGTTCGGCCTGGCCGCCGCCTCCGACTGCACCGAGGGCCATTTCCCGGCGATCTCGGCCATCCCGCTCTGCGTCGGCCGAGGCGCGCAGGAGGTACTCGCGCGGTTCAGTCATGAGGGCTTCGAGGCCGCCGCCGTGACGGCCTTCGCGTTGCGCGCCGCGGCGGCAGCGCTGCGGCACAACTACGCACCCGTCGTCTCGGTGGTCTTCGACCGTCCCTTCGGCTTTCTCGCCGTCCATCGCCCGACCGGCCTGGTGGTCGTCGCGGGCTGGATAGCGACTCCGCCTGCGTCATCCCCCGACACTCCGGCCTGAGCGCGCGCCCGGACCGCTACCGCCGGGCGAAGTGCGGAGCATGCTCCGGCAAGACGCCGCGAGCGAGCAAGAAGGGGGGCACGCTGCGAATAACGGGGACGCGGCGCAGGAGGCGGACCGGCAGCGGTGCGCGGGAAGCGCTCGCGATGTCGATTCGTCCGTCGAGGGCAGGAGCGATCGCGGTGGCGTGCAGTAGTCGCTGTATTCCCTGCGTCACCACGGTCGGGAATCTGCGCCGTCGCTGCACCTTCGCCAGATCCCTGATCCGCAGCGCGCCCGAGAGCAGCGGCGGGGCGAGGATTCTGGCCGCGGCGACGGCATCCTGGACGGCCAGGTTGATGCCGACGCCCCCGGCGGGGGACATAGCGTGGGCAGCGTCGCCGAGGCAGAGCAGTCCGTGGGTGTACCACTGGGTCAGCCGGTCGAGTTTCACTTCCAGCAACTTGACCTCGTCCCAGCTGGACAAGGCGTCGACTCGGTCGTAGAGCCAGGGCGCGGCCGAGGCCAGGCCGCGCATGATGTCCTCGACCGGCCCGCGGCGGGCGGACTCGTCGGTGCCCTTGGCGATCAACGTCGCGCACTGCCAGTAGTCGCCGCGGTCGAGCAGAACCGCCACCCGCCGGGCGCTGACGATCGGCAGCGCCCCCGCGGGGTCGATCTCGGTACGCGGCAGCCGGAACCACCATACGTCCATCGGCGTCGACCAGGTGTGTGCCGACAGCCCCGCGGCCGACCGCAGCAGCGAGCCACGGCCGTCGCAGGCCACGGTGAGATCGGCTTCGATCGAGCCGGTCACGCCGTCGGCGGTCCGGTAGACGACGCCACCGACCTTCCCGTCGATCCAGACCAGTTCGGTGGCCTCGGTGTTCATCCGCAGGCGGAAGGTGGGTTCGGCCGCCGCGGCACGCGCGAGCAGATCCAGGAGATCCCACTGCGGCACCATGGCGACGTATTTGTGCTTGCCCGGAAGGTTTTTCAGCGTCGCAAGGGTCTGCAAGCCCCCCGCGATCGGCAACTGCACCTGATCCACCTTGCGCGCGGGAAGTTTCGCGAATTCGGCGCCGAGACCCAGTTCGTCGAGCAGGTCCAGAGTGGTGGGATGCACGGTGTCGCCACGGAAGTCGCGGAGGAAGTCCTTGTGCTTCTCCAGCACCGTGACCTGGACACCGGCCCTGGCCAGCAGCAGCCCGAGGATCATTCCGGCCGGTCCCCCGCCGACCACCAGGCAGGTCGTGCGTTCCATCGACTGTGCCTCCTCGGTCGCCGCATCCCGCAAGGTGTCGCCTGTTTGCGCAAATCCTAGTGCGGCGGGCGCGGCACCGGATCCGGATCGGCTGCGGCCGACCGGATCCGCGGCCGCCTAGCCGATGTCCCTGTGCAGGATGAAGAAGTACGGTTCGGCCATACCGCGCAAATCCATCACGCCGAGCAGGGTGTGCTCGTCGGCGCGCCGGAAGTGATCGATGATCGGCAGGTGGTCGTAGACCATCGCGGCACTCGTCACGCCGCGGTACTCGACCGCACGCAGACGCGCGGTGGGTTTGGGTGTGCGCAGTGCGGGAGCAAGAGCAGGCAGCAGTCTGCGCAGGGCGCGCACCCCGGACAGCGGCACGCGCCCGGCCAACCCGAGCGGGACCCGGCGCGGATCGACCGGGAAAACCTTGCCGCCCGAGGTGAACAACAGCGGATGCACGTGGTCGGGACCGTCGAACTGCTTGCCGTACCAACCCGAAGCCACCAGCACACCATCCATCGGATGGCCGGTATGCAGTTCCTCCCCCCGCCAGCGTCCCGTCGTGATCTCCTCGACCGGTGCGGCGGGAAGGCTATCGAACAGCGCCCATGCCTCCTGCGCGTTGCGGACGTCCGTCACGGTCAGCCCATTCGTAGCCATGTCTCCTACTTCCCTCGGCGAGGCAACGTTGCGATAGATACCCTATCGGTCTCTCAAGCCGTCAGTGACGCCCAGGTCCTGATATGCCTCGCGCGCGTGGTCAGTAGGTCGCCATGAGATAGATCCCGGCGATGATCATGACGCAGGCGACGATGCGCTTGGAGCTCACCGCCCGCCGCGGGAAACCCATCAGCCCGAAGTGATCGATCGCGAGCGCACCGAACATCTGCCCCGCGATGATCACGGCATTGAATGTCCCCGCGCCGACATCGGAAGCGACCGAAATCATCGCCAGGATCGCGGCCCCGCCGAGCAGACCGCCGAACGGCGCCCACCGGGGCATGCTTCGGATGTCGAGCCGCGTCGGCCACGACCGACGCGGGGAAACCAGCAGCGCCACCGCTAGAAAGATCGCGAATCCGGTGAACGCTACGGCGTAGGAGATCACGCCGCACAGCCAGACATTTTTCAATGCGAGCTTCAGCGAGTTCTGACACCCGGCTTCCACGGAGCGCAGCGCGCCTCCGACCAGGATAAATGCGAAGATGAGTGCCATTGTGGCGCGGGGCAGGGAGGCACGGGTCTTTTCGGCGGTCTGAACCGTCATCGAGAATCCTCGGGAGGGCGCGAAGGTTGGATGGTCGAACCGGCAGCGGTGCGTGTTCTTCCGTCAGGTGACGCTGACCCTGGGCTCGCCGGCCACGGGCTCGTCGGCCATCAGGTAGATCGCGAGCGTGATCAGCCCGCATGCCAGCAGACGCGGCAGACTGGCGGATCGCTCGTCGAATCCCATCAGTCCGAAGTGGTCCATGATCACCGCGACCACCATCTCGCCGACGATCACCAGCGCGCTGAAGGTCGCGACACCGACATATCGGGCGACGGCAATCATTCCCATGACGGCCGCGCCGCCCAGCAGGCCACCGAACGGCGCCCACCACGGCATGCTCCGCAGATCGTCGAGCGTCGGCCACGGCGACTTGGACGACAATGCGAGGAAGATCGAAAAGCCGGTCAGCGCAACGGCATACGAGATCACGGCACACAACCACATGTTCTTCATGTGGTTCATCAACGTGTTCTGACAGCCCGCTTCGGCCGACCGTAGGCTGCCCCCGACCAGGATGAACAGAAATACCAGTCCGATGGCGATGCTCATGAGGCAACACATCCTTGATTCGGCGGCGGACGAACACCGAAGTTGTCTCGGACACACTTCCGGGCCCCGAACGACCTGGTGTGTTCGAGCCGACGTCCGACCCTTGTGACTTGGATAACGTACCATCACATAACGGCACGTTCAACGGGTAATCCGACTGTTGCCGACTACTCGAGCCGCCCCAACCGAAAGGGGCACGAACGAAGGGGCTGCGATCATGGCACTCGTGCCCGAACTGGTCGATTCCTCTTCGCGTAACCCGCCCTCGCCCCCGGCGACGCCGGCATCCAAGCAGCGGCTGAGCGTCCTGGACCTGGTCCGGCTCGGCTTGCTGGGGGCGGGCCTGCTGTGCGTGCTCACCGGCCTCCTACCCCGGGACGAGGCCGCCGCGAACATGCGTCGCATCGGCCCGCTACTACTGTTCCTCGCCAGCGTGATCGTGCTTGCCGAACTCACCAGGCAGGCCAAGGTCTTCGACGTCATCGCCCATCGGCTCGCGATCCTCGGTCGCGGTCACTATCCCGCGCTGTTCGGCCTCTGTGTCCTGTTCGCCTCCGCCACGACGATCGTGCTGAATCTCGACACCACGGCCGTGCTGATCGCCCCCGTCATGTTGGCCTTGGCCGCGCCTGCCCGCATTCCGCCGCTTCCGCTGGCCATGACCACACTCTGGCTGGCCAACACCGCAAGCCTGCTGTTGCCGGTCTCCAATCTCACCAATCTGCTCGCCGCCGAACGCGTGGCACTGACAGCGCCCGAGTTCGCGGCGAAGATGTGGGCGCCGCAACTGGTTTCGATCGCCGCGACGACGGTGTGCCTGTGGCTGTGGTACTGGCGGCGCGGACGACGGGACACCGATCGCTATGTGCCGCCCGAACCGATCCGCCCCGCGAACCTCCGGGAGCGCTCGCTGCTGTTCGTCACCGCAGGCGCCTGTTCGCTGTTCGTCATCGCGATCCCCCTCGTCGGCGACCGGATCGGAATCGCGGCGACGCTCGCGGCGCTGATCGCCGTGACGGCGTTCGCTGTGTTCGACCGCAGCGCCCTGCGGCTGTCGCTCATCCCGTGGCGGCTGCTCGTCTTCGTGATCGGCTTGTTCCTGGTGGTGCCTACCCTGAGCCGATTCGGCCTCGCCGACGCGATGCGCACCGTGATCGGGACCGATACCGGTGCGTCCGGCGCATTCCGGGCCGCCGCGGCGGGCGCCGGCCTCTCGAACATCGCGAACAACCTACCGGCGTACGCCGCGGGCGAGGCAGTGATTCCCCGGCAGAACGGCGACCAGCTTCTGGGGCTGCTGATCGGTACGAATATCGGCTCGATCGTCACGCCGTGGGCCTCGCTCGCGACGCTGCTGTGCCTGGAGTTCTGCCGCATGCACGAAGTGCCCATTCCCATGCGGCGATTCGTCCTGACCGGCCTCGTCCTCGCGGTGATCGCCACCGCCGGCGCGGTAGCGGCGCTGTTGATCACGGGTTAGCCGCCGATCAGCCCCGCCGACGCGCGCTTGACCTCGAGTGTGGTCGAGGTACGAGAATCGGTCGTGCTCCCGCTGGTCATCCGTACACCCACCAGCGGGAGTTCCGAACTACGACCGGTTGCGGCGCGCTCCTCGGGGGCATCGAGCGTCACTGGAACGACCGCGACGAGAACGGGCGCCGCCGTTGTCCGCGGTCGGTGAACCACGCTGGACCTGCGAGCGCCCGCACCGGCTCGAACGGAGATTGGGGGGAGCCCTCAGTTCGGTGTGGTGATTTCCCACTCGTAGACGGTGAGTTCCGAGGCGCCGGTGGTGTGCACGGGATCGGTGAACGCGATCTCCCGTGCGGCGTCGAGATTCTCAGCCAAGATCACGTACGCGCCACCGGTGCCGTCGGTGAAGCGGCCGCTCTCCTGCAATTGACCCCGCTCGTGCAGCGACCGCAGGAACTGCCGGTGCGGCTCGGTCACGGCGGCGTCGAAGCGCGGGGTACGCATCACCAGCACGAGGTACTTGTTCACGACTCGGGCTCCGGGCGCGGCGCCCTCGTCGCGGCCGCCGCGGCACGCACCTGCGGCGCCACCAGGACGACCTGCCCCAGCACTCCGTTGAGGAAGGACGGGGAATCGTCGGTGGACAGCTCCTTGGCCAGTTCCACCGCCTCGTCCACGGCGACGACCGGCGGGACGTCACTCGCGTGGAACAGCTCCCAGACCGCGATACGCAGGATCGCGCGGTCCACGGCCGGGAGACGCGCGAGGGTCCAGTCCTGCAGGTACGACTCGATGGTGCCGTCCACCCGGTCGAGGTCGTCGGCGACGCCCCCGACCAAGGTGCGGGTGTAGGCGTGCACCGGCGCGACCGACTGATCGCGGGCGGCGAGTTCGGCGCGCTCATCGAGCAGGTCGGCGGCGTCGACGTCCCTCGCCTCCGCCTCGAACAGCAGGTCCACCGCACGGCGGCGGGCCTTGTGCCGTGCGCCGAGCTTCTTGTACGCGGACTTCTTGTCCGCGGGCTGTTCAGCCACGGTTACATCATCCCGAATTCGCCGGCCGGGCGATCAGGCGTTGACCCGGCCGAGGTAGCTGCCGTCGCGCGAGTCGATACGCAGCTTGTCGCCCGTGTTGATGAACAGCGGGACCTGCACCTCGGCGCCGGTCTCCAGGGTGGCGGGCTTGGTGCCGCCGGTGGAGCGGTCGCCCTGCAGGCCGATGTCGGTGTGCTGGACCACGAGCTCGATCGAGACCGGGAGCTCGACGTACAGCGGCGCGCCCTCGTGCATGGCGACCTGCACGCTCATGTTCTCCAGCAGGAAGCGGGCGCCGTCACCGATGGTGGCCTCGGAGATGGAGATCTGGTCGAAGGTCTCGCCGTCCATGAAGACGTAGTCCGAGCCGTCGTGGTAGAGGTAGGTCATGTCGCGGCGGTCGACGGTGGCGGTCTCCACCTTCACACCGGCGTTGAAGGTCTTGTCGACCACCTTGCCGGACACGACGTTCTTCAGCTTGGTCCGCACGAACGCGGGGCCCTTGCCCGGCTTGACGTGCTGGAATTCGATGATCTGCTGGAGCTGACCGTCGATCTTCAGCACAAGGCCGTTCTTGAAGTCGCTGGTGTCCGCCACTGTCTTCGGATCTCCTCGTTCTACCGCTTGGTCTCGGGCAGACCGGCGTCAGTCGACGACGGTCAGGTCTTTGCTGGTGTGGGTGAGCAACTCGGGGCCCCCTTCGCGCACCACGAGCGTGTCCTCGATCCGGACCCCGCCGCGGCCGGGAAAGTACACACCTGGTTCGACGGTCACCGCCACGCCAGACAGAAGTGTACCGGTTCCGGTTTTCGCGATCCCGGGTGCTTCGTGGATCTGCAGACCGACCCCGTGGCCGAGTCCGTGCACGAACAACTTGCCGTGCCCGGCGGCCTCGATCACCGCCCGCGACGCCGCATCCACGTCGGCCACCGGGATTCCCGGCCGCAGCGCCTCGCGCCCGGCCCGCTGCGCCGCGGCGACCAGCGCGTACACCTCGCGCTGCCAGTCGGTCGGCGTACCGAGTACGAAAGTGCGGGTCATGTCGGAGTGATAGCCGCCGACCACCGCCCCGAAGTCCAGCTTGACGAAATCGCCTGCCGCCAGCACGGCGCCGGTCGGGCGGTGATGCGGGACAGCCGAATTGGGGCCGGTGGCCACGATGGTCTCGAACGACACCGCTTCGGCGCCGTGCTCGAACATGGCCCATTCCAGATCCCTGGCCACTTGGCGCTCGGTGCGGCCGGGACGCAATCCGCCCCGCTCCAGCAGCGCGGCCAGACCGGCGTCGCCCGCCGCACAGGCCGCGCGCAACTGCTCCACTTCGTAGGCGTCCTTCACCATGCGCAACTGCTCCACCAGCCCGGGCGAGGCGACGAATTGCAGGCCGGTGCGCTGTTCGAGGAAACCGCGATGCTGGTCGACGGTGACGGCATGGCTTTCGAAGCCCACCCGGCCGACCTGCCACTCCCCCGCCAGTTGCACGATCCGCCGCGAGGTGGCCCGCGCGATCTCCGCCCGCAGGTCGGGAACCTGCTCGGCGACCTGGGTCCGGTACCGGCCGTCGGTGCCGATCACCGTCCGCTCCTCGGCGGCGCGCGTGTCCCAGGAATGCACGAGCAACGCCGCGTTGGAGCCGGTGAACCCCGTCAGATATCTGATATTCACCAGATCGGTGACCAGCAGGGCATCCACCCCGTTCTCCACCAGCAAGCTGCGCAGCGCGCCACGCCGCGCCGCGTAGTCCGGCACAAGACCCTGGTGATCAGCACACATGTGTCAAAACTACCGCCGACGCACCGCATACCGACAGGCAACACGTGCTCGCCCTGTCGCCGCCGCGGCCGAGGCGCAGGCCTTCTCGCGAAAAGCACTGGTAGACAGTATTTCTCGACATCCGAGACCAGTGTTGACCAACGACCTGTTCACATTCGCCATCGTTGTGCACATTCCGGGCAGGCACGGCTTCCGCACGCCGGCACCGGGCGAAGGTGGAGACATGACCACTCTCGCATTCGCCGCACTCACCATGTGGTGTGCGGCCCTGACGGTGTTCGACCTGCGTGCACGCCGTCTACCGAACGGACTGACCGGTTCGGGTGCGCTGACGGTGCTCGGATACGCCTTTCTCACAGAGAATTTCCTCGCCGCACTGCTGGGCGCACTGCTGCTGTCGGCGCCGTACCTGCTGGTACATCTCGCCGCACCCGCCGCGCTGGGCGCGGGCGACGTCAAGCTAGCGGTGATGCTGGGTGGGGCCGCCGCGCTCGGCGGCGCGCAGCCGTGGGTGTGGGCGGCGCTCGGAGCACCGGCGCTCACCGCGTGCGCCGCGCTCGGCGCACTGGCCCGCCGAGGCGTATTCGCCGCCCGGTCCGCCGGGCCGGGCAACAGCCCGGTCACCGTGCCCCACGGTCCCGCGATGTGCCTGGCGACTGTGCTGGCCTTGCTGTCGTCGGCCCTGAACTCGACCTGAGTTGGTCCGCCATCGCGCCGGCGAGCCTCCACGCGCACTTCCGGAGCGATCGCGAACCCAGCAAATTCACCGCAATTCATCGGTAGCATCAATCGCGGGCAACGACTTTCCGAGCCGCCGCCGCGACAGCGCTCGCAGGGCGGCATCTCGGCGAGTCGCCCGTTCTAGTGCGTCAGGACAGCGGAAGCGGCGTCGGGAAGGAGCCACCGAGTGCATCCGTCGCGGAGACCGATCGTGGTGGGGACCGACGGTTCGGATCCATCGATCGTCGCGGTGCGCTGGGCGGCGCAGACCGCCGCACTGCACGACGCACCCCTGCACATCTCGCTGGTCGTCGAGTCGCCACTCGCCTCCGACGACGACGATCCGCCACGTCCGGCGGCGTTGCTGCGGGTGCGTGAGGCGGACGAGGCGATCGAGCGCGCCGCGAACGCCGCCGTAGCGGCCGCGCATACCGTGCGCGATATCGCCATCGGCACCGAGATCCGCACCGCGCACATCGCCACCGCCCTGATCGAGCGTTCTCGGAGCGCGGCGATGCTCGTGGTCGGCACCCGCGGCGTGGGCCGCATCCAGCGAGTCCTGCTCGGGTCGGTCAGCACCGCCGTCGCCCGGGACGCCGATTGCCCCGTGGCGGTGGTGCCCGCCGAGACGCCACTGTGGGATAGGACGAGCACCGGGCCGGTGATCGTCGGGGTGGACGGCTCCATCGCCGAGCAAGCCGCCATCGAAGTGGCGGCCACCGAAGCCTCGCTGCGCGGGGTCGAACTGGTGGCGGTGCACACCTGGGGCGACATCGAGCCGCTGGCCGCGATCGGCACCGACTGGGCCGCGCTGCGCCGGACCGAGGAAGCGCTGCTCGCCACGAGCCTGGCCGGCTGGCAGGAGCAGTACCCGGAGGTGACCATCCGGCGTGAGGTCGTCCGCGATCGGCCGGAGCGGCGGCTGCTCGAACGCTCGCGCGACGGGCAGTTGCTGGTGGTGGGCAACCGTGGCCGAGGAGCATTGGGACGACTGCTGTTCGGCTCGGTCGGTGACGCGCTGCTGCGCTCGGTGGAGCGCCCCATCGTCATAGCCCGCTGAACGTCGGCACGCGGTATCCGGCCCTGCTCCGGCGTGCGCATCGTCACGGCGGGCCACGTTCCGGAGCACCGGCGTCGACATGGGAAGATGAACGACGTGCTGCGTTGGATAACTGCTGGAGAATCCCATGGTCCCGCTCTCGTCGCCATCCTCGATGGGATGGTGGCAGGCGTCGAGGTGACGTCGGACGAGATCTCCACGCAGCTCGCGCGTCGCAGGCTGGGCTACGGCCGCGGTGCGCGGATGAAGTTCGAGGCCGACAAGGTCACCGTCGTCGGTGGCGTGCGGCACGGGCGCACGATGGGCGGCCCGGTGGCCATCGAGGTGGCCAACTCCGAGTGGCCGAAGTGGACCACCGTGATGTCCGCCGACCCGGTCGATCCGGCCGAACTCGCCGAACTGGCCCGCAACGCACCGCTGACCAGGCCCCGGCCCGGGCACGCCGACTACTCCGGCATGCTCAAATACAACTTCGACGACGCGCGCAACGTGCTCGAGCGCGCCAGCGCCAGGGAGACCGCCGCGCGCGTCGCGGCGGGCACCGTCGCGCGCAACTTCCTGCGCCAGGCGTTCGGCGCCGAGGTCGTCTCGCACGTCGTATCGATCGGCACGGCGCAGAACACCTCCGGCATCGTGCCGACCGCCGCCGACCTCGCCGCGGTGGACGAGAGCCCGGTGCGGGCGTTCGACAAGGACGCCGAAACCGCGATGATCGCCGAGATCGAGGCCGCCAAGAAGGACGGCGACACCCTCGGCGGCGTGGTCGAGGTGGTCGTGCAGAACCTTCCGGTCGGCCTCGGTTCGTTCACCAGCGGTGAGAACCGGCTGGATTCGCGGCTCGCCGCCGCCCTCATGGGCATTCAGGCCATCAAGGGCGTCGAGGTCGGCGACGGTTTCGAGACCGCTCGCCGCCGTGGCAGCCAGGCGCACGACGAGATGCGGCCCGGCCCCGACGGCGTGCTGCGCTCCACCAACCGCGCCGGCGGGCTGGAGGGTGGCATGACCAACGGCGAGGCGCTGCGCGTGCGTGCGGCCATGAAGCCGATCTCGACGGTGCCGCGCGCGCTGTCCACCGTCGACATGACCACCGGCGACGAGGCCGTCGCCATCCACCAGCGTTCGGATGTGTGTGCTGTGCCCGCGGCGGGCGTGGTGGCCGAATCCATGGTGGCGCTGGTCGTCGCGCAGGCCGCGCTGGAGAAGTTCGGCGGCGACTCGCTCACCGAGACGGTGGAGAACATCACCAGCTACATCAAGCGCATCAGCACTCGCCCCCACGTGCCGGCGGACAGTCGGTCGCAATGATCGTGCAGACCGATCCGCGCGCCCCGCGCGTGGTGCTGGTCGGACCGCCGGGGGCGGGGAAATCCACGATCGGCCGCAAGCTTGCCAGGGAACTCGGTGTCGAGCTGTACGACACCGATGCCGGCATCGAGCGGGAGACCGGTCGCACGATCCCGGAGATCTTCGCCGAAGACGGTGAGCCCGAGTTCCGCAAGATCGAGGAGCGGGTGGTGCGCCGCGCCGTCCTCGCCGAGCGCGGCGTGGTCTCGCTCGGCGGCGGTGCCGTGCTGTCCACCGACACCAGGGCACTTCTGCGCGGCCGCACCGTGGTCTACCTGGAGATCAGTGTGGCCGAAGGTCTTCGGCGCACGGGCGCGAGCACCCAGCGCCCGCTGCTCAACGGCGCCGACCCCGGCGCGAAGTACCGGGAGCTGATGCGCACCCGCAGGCCGCTCTATCGGGAGGTGGCTACCGTCCGGGTCCGCACCGACGGTCGCAGTCCGGGCCGGGTGGTGCGGATGATCATGACCAAGCTCGGGATGGAGTCGGTCGAGCACGCCGATGCGGATCTCCGGCCGCCGCCCACCGGAATCCCACAGGGCAGCAGCCGATCCCGGGCCCGCCGTCGCGCAAGGGCCAGGGCCACGGCCCGGCGCAAGACCGCCGATCAGGGCGAGGGCAACGACACCGAGACCGGCGCCACGAAGGACCCGGCGGCAACCACGACCGTCCGATCCCGCCGCACCCGAAGGAGTCGCACGAGCGAACCCGACCCCGCGAGCGGGACCGGCGACAGCGAGACGGCGGCAGGCAACCGATCCAGGCGCGCACGCGCACGCCGTGCCCGCTCCCGGGCGCGGCAGCAGTCGACAACAGCAACAACAGAATCGGAGCAAGCCACGTGACAGAGCCGAGTCGTCTCGAAGTCCGGACCGCCGACCCGTATCCGGTGATCATCGGTCGCGGGTTGCTCGGCGAACTCGTCGAGTCGGTCAGCAACGCGACCAAAGGCGTGCGCACCGTGGCGATCTTCCACCAGCCGCCGCTCGCCGAGACCGCCGAAGTGGTGCGCAAGGCGCTGGCCGACATCGGCATCGACGCACATCGCGTGGAGATCCCCGACGCCGAAGCGGGCAAAGACCTGGCCGTCGCCGGGTTCTGCTGGGAAGTGCTCGGGCGAATAGGCCTGACCCGCAACGACGTCGTGGTCAGCCTCGGCGGCGGCGCGGCGACCGACCTGGCCGGGTTCGTCGCCGCTACCTGGATGCGCGGGGTGCGTATCGTGCACGTGCCCACCACATTGCTGGCCATGGTCGACGCCGCGGTCGGTGGTAAGACCGGCATCAACACCGAGGCCGGTAAGAACCTGGTCGGCTGCTTCCATGAGCCCGCCGCCGTGCTGGTCGACCTGGCCACATTGGAGACGGTTCCGCGCAACGAGATCGTCGCGGGCATGGCCGAGATCATCAAGGCCGGTTTCATCGCCGACCCGGTGATCCTCGATCTGGTGGAGCGCGACCCCGAGGCCGCCCTCGACCCGTCCGGCGAGGTGCTGCCGGAGCTGATCCGCCGTGCGATCCAGGTGAAGGCCGACGTCGTCGCCGCCGATCTGAAGGAGTCCAGCCTCCGCGAGATCCTCAACTACGGCCACACCCTCGGGCACGCGATCGAGCGGCGGGAGCGCTACCGGTGGCGGCACGGCGCGGCGGTCTCCGTCGGACTGGTGTTCGCCGCCGAACTCGGCCGTCTCGCGGGCCGTCTCGACGACGCCACCGCGGACCGTCATCGCGCGATCCTGTCCGCCGTCGGGCTGCCGACCAGCTACGACGCCGACGCGCTGCCCCAACTGCTGGACGCGATGCAGACCGACAAGAAGACCCGCTCGGGCGTGCTGCGCTTCGTCGTGCTCGACGGTCTCGCCAAGCCGGGCCGACTCGAGGGCCCCGACCCCACCTTGCTGGCCGCCGCCTACTCCGCCGTCGCCCGCGAAGGTAAGCCCGACACCGGCGGCATCCTGCTGTAGGACCATCGCACGACCGGTGCCGAACCGGAGTATTCGACCGAACGAGAAACGGCGACCCTCCTGGAGGGTGCGCCGTTTGTCGGCTCAGTTGGACGGAACCCAGAGGTCGTACCTGCCGCTACCGTCGTCCCGCTTGACGCACTGCGCCTGATCATTCCAAAGCGGCGCGTCCTTCAGGCAGCTCGCCAGCGAGACGTTCGACGCCGACGACACGCATTGAAACCCCCACTTCGGCTGCGCCGATGCGCAGCCACCGGCTTTCGCCGCCGCCTGTCCGCCGAAGACGAACGCGGACGCGGCGATCGCCATCGCTGCGGTGACCCCGAATCGAATGAGCATAAAGCTTCCCCTCCCGTTGAAATGCCTTGCACAGCAGCATAACCAGCGTCGCCAGCAGCACAAGAGGATTGGCCCGCCGCCGCTCCGAGTTGGCGAAGTCGCCATTGTCAGCAATGCGGCAGCAAATGCCACGGACGAGAAACTTCGGTTGCGGACCAGACGCCGCGTACCGGACTGCGCGATGGCGAGTTCGGGTCAGACGCGGGCTGCCTGCTTGGCGGCGGCGCGATCGGCCAGTGCGCGGCCGATGCCGATGCCGATGAGGGCGAAGATGAAGATCAGCAGAACGATGAACGCCGCGGCCGCGGTGAGCTCGAAGAGCAGACCGTTGTCGCCGAGGTCGAAGTTGGGCAGCCAGTCCAGCAGCCAGGCGACGAGGCCGCTGCCGACGCCGGCCACCACCGCTGCCTTCAGCCACCGCAGTGTCAGGTCGGTGCCGCGCTCGGGATCCGGTTGGGCCGTCCTGTCCTTGCGTCCGTCCAGGAAACCCCAGTACAGGTTGGCCGCCACGAGCACGATCAGTGCGAGCACGCGCATCCACGCCCCGTGGGTCGGCCAGTACACCATCGCGAACCCGAGCACGGCGCGCAGCAAGACGACCAGCGCACCGAGCACGATCGCCCGCAACACCCAAGCATTCATGCGCACCACCCTAACCCCGCGTCGCGTCCAACAAAACTAGAACCGGTATCAATTCTCCGGCCGGTGGCCTTCGTCCAGCGCCGCCGCCATCTCCGCGCGCGGCGCTGGCTGCCCGGTGAACAGCTCGACCTGCCCGTACGCCTGGTTCAGCAGCATCTCCAATCCGCTGACCACCGTGTGCCCGGCCCGCACCACCGCCTCCGCCAGCGGTGTCGGCCAGGGGTTGTAGATCGCGTCGAGCACCACCGGGGCCTCGGCCACCGCAGGGGCGACCACCGCGGCCGCTGTGGCGGGAATGGTACTGATCACGGCGCCTGCCGCCGCGCAGATCCCCCGGAGCGGCGCGGCCTCGAATGCGGCCCATGCGGCGACCATCCCGAGCCGCTCGGCGAGTTCGAGCGCACCACGCGCGCGGTTCGCGTCCCGCGCGACCACGGTGGCCGACTTCGCGCCCAATTCCGACAGCGCCAGCAAAGCGGGTCGTGCGGTACCGCCCGCGCCGAGCACCACGCCTTCGGCCAGCTCTCCGGCCCCGGCGCCGCGCAACGCGCCGAGCACGCCGTCGACATCGGTGCAGTCGGCCAGCCAGCCTGCGCCGGTGCGGACCAGGGTGTTGGCCGATCCGACCAGCACGGCCCGGTCGGTGCGCTCGTCCGCGTAGGCCAGTGCCGCTTCCTTGCCGGGCATGGTCACCGAGAGCCCGACCCATTCCGGCCCGAGCCCGTCGACCAATCCGGGCAATTGCTCGGCCGCGCATTCGATGCGCTCGTAACTCCAGTCCAGCCCGAGCGCGCGATACGCGGCCAGGTGCAGCTGTGGCGATCGCGAGTGCGCGATCGGCTTGCCGAGCACCGCCGCCTTGCGACTATCGGCCACCGCTGTCCTTGGAACTGTCGAGAATGCCGCTGCGCTGCGCCCGTGCGATCAGGCGCAAATGCTCCTGGTAGTCGTCGGTGAACAAGGTGGTGCCCTGCTTGTCCACGGTGACGAAGTACAGCCATGGTCCGGCTTCCGGATTCTCCATGGCACGCAACGCGTTCAACGACGGCGCGGCGATCGGCGTCTTGGGCAGGCCCTGCATCGCATAAGTGTTCCAGGCGGTTTCCTGAGCGCGGTCGGCGTCGGTGGTCGCCACCTCCGTGCGATCCAGGGTGTAGTTCACCGTCGAGTCGAACTGCAGCATCTGATCGACTCGCAGCCGGTTCACGATCACCCGTGCCACCTTGCCCATGTCCTGCGGTTTCGCCTCACGTTCCACCAGCGAGGCGGCGACCAGCGTCTCATAGGGCGTCAGTTTCGTGTCGGCGCCGGACTGCAGCAGTCCGGTGGATTCATAGCTCTTCGCACTCGCGGTCACCAATTGCCGCAGGATCTGTTCCGCTGTGCCGCTGGGGTCGAAATCCCATGTTCCCGCGGCGATCAGGCCTTCCAGCTGCCTCGTCCGGTCCGGGCAGTTCTTGACGCCCTGCACGGCCCACGCGGGCACGCCGAGCGCGGCAAGGTCCAGGCTCGCGCCCGCGGCGTCGAGCTGTTCGTAGGTCACGCACCTCTGGTTGGCACCGGTGCCGATGCAGCTGGCCTCCGCGATCTTGCGGTAGATGCCGTCGTACCGCCCGCCGGTGCTCATGTCGTGCTGGTCGTGCAACAGACGCCCCTCGGAGACGACCAGGTTGCCGACCCTGGAGTCCTTGCCGACCAGCGCGGCGACCGCCTGCGCGGCAGGACTGCGGCTCGGGATCGCGTAGAAGCCGGGCTGAACCGAGTTCATGTTCGAATTCCGCACTGCCGCTTCGATGAACGCGCCGGTGCTCGCCACGACGCCCTTCTCGTGCATGGTCGCCGCGATCTGCGTCGAAGTGTCGCCGTCGTGCACTTGCACGATCACCGGGGGTCCGGGCGGGCCCGCGTAGTCCTCCGGCGGCCCGAAGCTCGCGACCAGCTTCATGCCCGCGAAGACAACAGCGCCGGTGAACAGCAACGCGAACAAGCCCCCGACGATCCAGATGGTCCGGCGGCGCCGCTTGCGCTCGGCGGCTTTGCGTGAGGCCGCCCGGGATCGCTTGCCGCGCTGCGAGCGGCCAGGGCGCTCGGAACGCTCCGGCTGGACGCGCTCGGCACGGCGCGGCGCCTGCTCGCGGCCGGCGCTCGCGCGCTGCCCGCCCCGCCGCGGAGCGGGCGGAGGCGGCGTGGGCTCCTCCTCCTCGTCATCGACGTAGCGGGGGATGACGGTCGTCTCGTCGTCGTAGTAGTCGTCGCCGTCGTCGTCGTGTTCGCCCCAGGCTCGGTCGTCTCTCCGATAGCGCCGATCAGCTTCGCGCTGTCGGAACAGTTCCTCGGCCCGCGCCCACCGATCCGTCATGCATCGTCCCCGGGCGACGCGGGACGTCCCGCTTCCACCGACCTCAACACCGCACTCCGTTCGTCCAACCATCCTTGCAGGATCGACACGGCCGCCGCCTGATCGATCACCTGCCGCTGGCCACGCGCGCGAACTCCACTGTCCCGCAATGCACGTGCAGCTGACACCGTAGTCAAACGTTCGTCGGAAAGCCGGACCGGCACCGGCCCGACGGCGGCCCGCAATCGCTCAGCGAATGCGCTGGCCAGCGTAGCCGCACTGCCCTTCTCCCCGCGTAATGTTCGCGGCAATCCGACGATTACCTCGACTGCCTCGTACTCCCGCACAATTTCGGCAATTCTTTCGATATCGGGTGCGGGAGCCGAACGTCGGGCCGATTTCGCGCGCGGCACCGTCTCCACCGGCGTCGCGAGAATGCCGTCGGGATCGCACGCGGCGACCCCGATCCGGACACTGCCGACGTCGACGCCGATCCGTCTGCCCCGACCGGGGTCGGTGGCGGGATGCGGCCGGTCGGCGCCGCGCCGCGCCGACCTCTCCGATTCCGCGGGGTCGCCCATCACCCGGCGAGTTCGGCCACCCGCGCGCGGACCGCGGCCAGGCCCGCCGGAATGCCGGACGGATCCGAACCCGCACCCTGGGCCATCTCCGGCTTGCCGCCGCCGCGTCCCGCGATACTGGGGCCGAAGCTGCCGACCAGATCGCCCGCCTTGACGCCGAGTTCCTGAGCGGGCTTGTTCACGGCGACCACGAACGGCACCTTGCCGTCGGCGTTGCCGAGCAGCACCACCACGGCGGGCTCACTGCCGAACCGGCCGCGGATGTCGGTGGCCAGTGTGCGCAGATCCCCCGCGGGCACGCCCTCGGGCGCGGCCACAGCGACCAGCAGCAGGCGGCCGAGCCGCTCGGCCTCCTCCACGAATCTGCCCGCCGAGGACAACACGGCCGCCATCTTCGTGCGCTCGAGTTCTTTCTCGGCCACCTTCAGCCGCTCTACGAGCTGCTCGACGCGACCCGGCACCTCTTCGGAGGGCACCTTCAGCGCGGAGGCGACACCGGCCAGCAGCGCGCGCTCCTTGGCCAGGTACTTGTAGGAGTCCAGGCCGACGAACGCCTCGACGCGCCGCACACCGGAGCCGACCGACGACTCGCCGAGCACGGTGATCGGGCCGATCTGCGAGGAATGCTGCACGTGCGTGCCACCGCACAGTTCCATGGAGAACGGGCCGCCGATCTCCACGACGCGGACCTCGTTGCCGTAGTTCTCGCCGAACAGGGCCAGTGCGCCCATCTGCTTGGCCTTCGGCAGATCGGTGAGGAAGGTGTTCACCGGGAAATCGGCGCCGACCGCGTCGTTGGACACGGCCTCGATGTCGGTCTTCTGCTGCTCGGACAGCTGGCCCTGCCAGTTGAAGTCGAAGCGCAGGTAGCCCGGCTTGTTCAACGAACCGGCCTGGACGGCGTTGGGACCGAGCACCTGCCGGAGGGCGGCGTGCACCATATGCGTGCCGGAATGGCCCTGGGTGGCGCCGCGCCGCCAAGCGGGGTCGGCCTGGGCGAGTACGACATCACCCTCGGTGACCTGGCCGTGCTCCACCGTGGTCTTGTGCACCCACAGCTTCTTGGCGATCTTCTGCACGTCGTTGACGCGCAGCTTCAGGCCCGTGGAGGCGGTGATGGAGCCGCGGTCGGCGATCTGGCCGCCGGACTCGGCGTAGAGCGGGCTGCGGTCGAGGATCACCTCGACGTCCTGGCCGACGGTCGCGGCGGGCACCCGGACGCCGTCGGCGATCAGGGCGAGCACAGTGGCCTCGGAGGTGAGCTCGTCGAAGCCGGTGAACTCGGTGGCGCCACGGTCGACCAGTTCCTTGTAGATCGTCAAGTCGGCGTGCGCGTGCTTGCGGGCCTGCGCGTCCTCCTTGGCGCGCTTGCGCTGCTCGGCCATGAGCGAGCGGAAGCCCTCCTCGTCGACCGACAGCCCGGCCTCGGCGGCCATCTCCAGCGTCAAATCGATCGGGAAACCGTAGGTGTCGTGCAGGGTGAACGCGTCCGACCCGGCGATCGTGCCGCCGCCTTGGGCCTTCACAGCGGCGGCGGTGTTGTCGAACAAGGTGGAGCCGGTGTTCAGCGTCTTCAAAAACGCCGTCTCCTCGCCGACCGCGACGGTCTCGATACGACGGAAGTCGCCGGCCAGCTCGGGGTAGGACGGGGCCATCAGGTCGCTGACGACCTTCATGAACTCGCTCATGACCGGTTTCTCGGCGCCGAGCAGGCGGGCCGAGCGCACGATACGGCGCAGCAGACGGCGCAGTACGTACCCGCGGCCGTCGTTGCCCGGGTTCACGCCGTCGGCGATGAGCATGGCGGCGGTGCGGGCGTGGTCGGCGATCACGCGGAAGCGGACGTCGTCCTCGTGCTGGACGCCGTAGGAACGTCCGGTCAGCTCCTCGGCCTTGTCGATGATGGGGCGCAGCAGGTCGGTCTCGTAGACGTTGTCCACGCCCTGCAGCAGCAGCGCGATCCGCTCGACGCCCATACCGGTGTCGATATTCTTCTTCGGCAGCGTCCCGACCGGCGGATGCCCCAGCTTCGGGCTCAGCTCCCCGCGAACGTCCTGCATGAACACGAGATTCCAGATCTCGAGGTAGCGATCCTCGTCGGCGACGGGTCCGCCGTCGCGGCCGTACTCGGGCCCGCGGTCGTAGTAGATCTCCGAGCAGGGACCACCGGGGCCGGGCACGCCCATGTCCCAGTAGTTGTCCTTGCCGTCGCGGAACTGGATGCGCTCCTCGGGGATGCCCGCGACCCGCTTCCAGATCTCGGCGGCGTCGGGGTCGTCCTGGTAGACGGTGACCCAGATCCGCTCGGGGTCGAAGCCGTAACCGCCCTCGTCCTGCGGCTTGGAGATCAGCTCCCAAGCGAGCGTGATCGCCCCCTCCTTGAAATAGTCACCGAAGGAGAAGTTCCCCGCCATCTGGAAGAACGTGTTGTGCCGCGTGGTGACGCCGACCTCTTCGATATCGCCGGTCCGCACGCACTTCTGCACGCTGGTCGCCCGCGGGTAGGGCGGCGCCTCCTGACCCAGGAAGTACGGCTTGAACTGGACCATGCCTGCGTTGACGAACAGCAGGTTCGGGTCGGCCAGGATCAGCGAGGCACTCGGCACCTCGGTATGGCCGGCACGGAGGAAGTGGTCCAGGAAACGCCGTCGAATCTCGTGGGTCTGCACGAATACCCAGCCTACCGGTGCCGCGCACCCGATTTTCATCGACCGGGCTCCCGTCGGGGCCCCCGCGACCGGTCAGCGAACCGAACCCTGCAGCGGCTCGCTGTCCAGCGTCACGTACACCGGAGCAGGCAATTCCACGGTCTTCCCGAATGCCCGTCGCACGGTCTTGCTGTAGACACCGTCTTGGGGCTGTACGCGCGCGGCTTCTCGACCCGATCCCGACGATCCGACACGGTACGCCGGGTACCGGGGCGGTCAGCCTCGGACGATGCGGCGCAGTTTGTCGACCCGCGGTCCGATCTCGCGTTCGTGGCCGTGGTCGGTGGGGCGGTAGTAGTCGACGCCGACCAGTTCGTCGGGCGGGTACTGCTGGGCGAGCACGCCGTCTTTGTCGTCGTGCGGGTACCGGTAGCCCTTGGCGTTGCCGAGTGCTGCCGCGCCCGGGTAATGACCGTCGCGCAGGTGCGGCGGAACCGATCCTGCCTTGCCCGCCGCGACATCGGCCATGGCCGCTCCGATCGCGGTCACGACGGCGCCGGACTTCGGGGCGGTGGCCAGATGGATCGTGGCCTGGGCGAGCGCGAGGCGGCCTTCGGGCAGCCCGACCAGCTGCACGACCTGCGCGGCGGCGGTCGCCGTCTGCAACGCCATCGGATCGGCCATGCCGATGTCCTCGCTGGCGTGAATCATCAGCCTGCGGGCGATGAAGCGGGGATCCTCGCCCGCGCTGAGCATGCGCGCCAGGTAGTGCAGCGCGGCGTCGACGTCCGAGCCGCGGATGGATTTGATGAACGCGCTGATCACGTCGTAGTGCTGGTCGCCCGCGCGGTCGTAGCGAACCGCGGCCTTGTCCACGCTGGCCTCGACCAGGTCGACGTCGACCGTGCCGTCGAGCGAGGATTCGGCCGACGCTTCCAGCGCGGTCAGCGCACGGCGGGCGTCGCCGCCCGCGATCCGGACGATGTGCTCGAGCGCGGCGTCGGTGACGGTGTACTCGCCGGCGAGTCCACGCACGTCGGTGATCGCACGGCCGAGCACCTGGCGGATGTCGGCTTCGGTCAGCGAGCGCAGTTGCAGCACCAGCGAGCGCGACAGCAGCGGCGACACCACCGAGAACGACGGATTCTCGGTGGTCGCGCCGACCAGCAGGACGATGCGGTTCTCCACCGCGGCCAGCAACGCGTCCTGCTGGGTCTTGGAGAAGCGGTGCACCTCATCGATGAACAGCACGGTCTGCTCGCCCGCCGACAGCCTGCGCCGCGCCATGTCGATCACCGCGCGCACCTCTTTGACGCCGGCCGAAAGCGCCGACAGCGCCTCGAAACGGCGGCCGGTGGCCTGCGAGATGAGCGAGGCGAGGGTGGTCTTGCCCGTCCCGGGCGGCCCGTACAGCAGCACCGAGGCGGCGCCCGATCCCTCGATCAGCCTGCGCAGTGGAGAGCCGGGACCGAGCAGATGCTGCTGGCCGACCACTTCCTCCAGCGTGTCCGGGCGCATGCGCACGGCCAGCGGCGCACCCGCGTCCCGGCGCACCACAGTGTCGATCGAATGCTCCGGGGGCACCGCGGCACCGGGCACGTCGAACAAACCATCGCTCACCAGACGAACGTTACCCAGCCGCACCGACAGCACGACATGCCGTTCCCCGTGCCCGGCAGGCCGGGACGCAGTGCTCGAACGGGCGCGGCGGCGAACCGAGTTGCGAGTCACCGGCACTTCGGATGGGATCGGTACCCGTGCCCGAAAACGCATTCGTTTCACATCCCTCGTCCGCCGCACGCTTCGCTCGGCGCACCCTTCTGAAGGGCAGCGCGGCCGCCGCCACCGCCACCGCGATGGTGGCCGCCGGACGAGCGGAAGCCACGACGCCGGCGTTCCGGCACGGCGTCGCCTCGGGAGACCCGCTTCCCGACGGCGTCATCATCTGGACCCGTGTCACCGTCTCCGACGACGCGACGCCCGGCTCGGGTGTGGGTGACCCGGCGACCGTGCGGTGGGAGATCGCCGCGGACGAGCGGTTTCTCTCGATCGCCGCCTCCGGAACCGCGTCCGCCGCGGCGGAATTTGACCACACCGTCAAAGTCGATGTTTCCGGCCTCGCGCCCGGCGTCGAGTACTTCTATCGCTTCAGCGCCCTCGGCCAGACCTCCCCCGTCGGCCGCACCAAAACCGCGCCCGCCACAGCGGACACCCCGGAGCGCCTCCGATTCGGCGTGGTCTCGTGCTCGAACTGGGAAGCCGGCTGGTTCGGCGCCTACCGTCACCTGGCCGCCCGCACCGACCTGGACGCGATCGTGCACCTGGGCGACTACATCTACGAATACGGAGGCGGCAAGTACGGCGGCCGCAACGGCACCGTGCGTCCGCACGAACCGGCGAACGAGATCGTCAGCCTGGCCGACTACCGCATCCGCCACGCCCAGTACAAGACCGACCCGGATCTGCTCGGCCTGCACGCCACGCTGCCGTTCATCTGCACCTGGGACGACCACGAATCCGCGGACAACTCCTGGTCCGGCGGCGCGCACAACCACGATCCCGCGACCGAGGGCAGCTGGGTCGACCGGCGCGCCGCCTCCGCGCGGGCCTACCTGGAATGGATGCCGGTCCGCGCGTCCGGATCCGGCGCCGACGTGCGGATCTACCGCAGGCTGCGCTTCGGCACCCTGGCCGAACTCGCCATGCTCGATCTGCGCAGCTACCGCGACGAGGAGGCGAAACCGGGAGCGAACTGGCGGGAGGCCGACAACCCGGCGCGCACCATCACCGGCAAGGCGCAGCTGGAGTGGCTGACCGCGGGCTTGGCGTCCGCGCCGGTGCGGTGGAAGCTGGTCGGCAACTCGGTGATGATCGCTCCGCTGGTCTTCCCGCCGCTGGAGCCTGCCACCACGGCGGCGATCACCAGCACTTTGGGCGTCCCGCAGTCCGGCCTGTCGCTGAACGGCGACCAGTGGGACGGCTACACCGCCGACCGTGCCCGCCTGTTCCGCGCCATCAGCGATCAGCAGATCTCCGACGTGCTGTTCCTGACCGGGGACATTCACTCCTCGTGGGCCGCCGATCTGCCCCTGGACGCGGCGGACTACCCGGGCGGGGCGACGGTGGGCGCCGAGTTCGTGGTGCCGTCGGTGACCTCGTCCAGCATCGGCGATCTGCTGCGGACGAATTCCGCGCCGATCGCGGCATCGATCGGGACGGTCAACCGTCATCTGCGGTACGTGGAATTGGATTCGCACGGCTATGGCGTCCTGGAGGTCACCGCGGACCAGGCGCAGATGGACTGGTACTACCTGCTGAACGTCACCGACCCGAATTCCGATGTACGCCACGGCGCTTCGTTCGCCGTCCGCGCCGGAGGGCGGATCGAACCGCGGCAGGTCCCGCTCGGCTGAGCCGCGCAGGCGATCATTCCCCGCCCGCGCAGCCGCCACCGCCGCCTGCGCATCCCGCGCCGCCGCCGCTGGAGTTGTTCGGCTTGCCGTGCGGCCGGTTGCGCCACTGGTGAGCGCGAGCCTCCTTGGTGAGCTGGACCCCGGCCGCGCGGGCACGCGTCGCCGCGTCGGCGCCGATCCGGCCGCGGGCTCTGCTCCGTCGCAGAAGCACGGCGCCGAGCACGGCGGCGACGGAAACGATAGCGAGCAATACGAACAATAGGTGACCCACCCGGCGCTCCCTTTCCCCGCGCTCGCCTCCTCGAGCCGAGCGCTCCGAACTGTCATTGTGCCGGGCGCGCAAGCCGATTCCCATCCGTGAGCACCGGCTCGGCGGCCGCCGCAGAAGTCACAACGCCACGGGGCGATCCGTTCCGGTGGCGCCGACCGGCTGGCGACACCGGATCGCCTGGGCGCGGCCGCCGACTGCGAGGTCGTGGTGTCGGTCAGGGCCGCGACATGGGCGCCACGCGCCCCGCGCGAGGAGCACGGCGGTCACGCGCGGACCACAGCAGCCTTCGGCTACATGCCCGCAGGTCGTGGGAGCGCCGGACGCGCGAAACATCCACGCCGGTGGAGACCTCTCGGAAGCGACGCCATGCGACCCGATGGCCGGCACTTACGCCTAGCGGGCGATGACAGTCCGCGTCCGGCTCCGCGGACGCGAGTACCTACTCCGACCAGCGCTCTTCCAGCATCGCCGACACGTCCTCGGCGAAATCACCCACGATGTCGTCACCCGTGCACCGCGCGTCTTCGGCGAGCGCGGCCCAGCGGTTGATCAGCGCCGCAGAGCGCGGCACCGACAACCCGTGCTCCCGCGCGGCCGCGATGCGTGTGTGGTCGGCGGGTAAGAACCAGTAGGTGGACAGCCACACCCAGATCAGCCGGGCTTCCAGGATGCGTTCGGCCAACTGGTCGTCGTCGGCCAACGCGGGCCACACGCCCACGACCTCCGCGCGCCAAGCCTCCACCATCTGGTTGGCACGTTCGCGCGAGAGCTCGAGGTCGCACAGGCAGCCGGGGAAGGACACCAGCGCGTAGGCGATGTCCAGGGTGGCGTCGCGGAATCCACCCCACTCGTAGTCGAGGAAGCGGGCGCCTTCCTCGTTCAAGATCACGTTGTCCGGGCAGAGGTCCGACGGGCTGAATGCCCGGAAGCGTCCCGCGGAGTACAGCCGGTTGCCGCGGACGATCCGCTCGGCGATCTCGCCGGGCACCTCGATGCCCAGTTCACGCTGGAGCAGGCCGGGCACCTCGGCGATCGCCGACTCGGCCTGCTGGGCGATGCCGTCCACCCGGTGCACCACGTCCACCCGGCGCAGCAACGCGACGAAGTCCGCCTCACGCCCGACCGTGGCGGCGTGCATCCGGCCCAGCGCCTGCGCGAAGGCCATGAGGGCATTGCGGGTGGCGGGCTCGGTGCCGGACCGCAGCACGGCGGTCAGCAGCGAGTTCTCACCGAGGTCGCTGAGGATCAAGAGCCGGTCCGGGAGGCTGTGCGCGATCAGGTACGCACCCGGCCGGTGTTCCCGGCTCAGCGCGGTGGTGAACTGATAGGACACCGCCTCGCGGAGGAACGCGGAATCGATGCTGGCCACCCCGGGCGCCAGACCTCCGGTCCGGCGATCCTGGGCGGCGCCACGGACCTGCTTGACGATCAGGGTTCGCGGCAACGAGAAGGCGTTCTCCGCTACACGTACACGTAGGACCGTCGTCCTACCACTACCGCTGAGTTCGATCGGATCGCTCAGCTTTACCGGAGCACCCATTCGCTTTGTGAGCAACTGTTGCGCTGCGGACACGACTTCGGCGGCGCGTTCGGCCAATAGTGCGGTCATCGCCTCTCAAAGTACTCGCATGGGGTCACTTCTTGCGAGCGGATACACAACCTTTCCGCGTCGCCCGGCGTGTCTGCGGCCGGGCCGAAGGGTGGCCGCCGGTCGCTTGACACCCGTGCACCCGTCGGGTTTTGTCATCGTCAACTGCCGTGCGCCACACCGCAAACCAGTTGAGTGGAAAGGTCTACGCATGACCGAAACCCCGCCCCCCGCACCCAAACAATCAGCTGGCGGCGCTTCCTCCCCGAACGACGACGAACGTTTCGCGGCGCGGCCGGGCCAGCAGGAGAGCCCCGATCCGCGAGCCGGCACCCCCGGAACCGGCCACGCCCGCCACGAGATGGCGGGTTCGTCGGCATACCCGCAGTTCGAGGGCCCCGGCGCGGCACACTACGGCAGTGAACCCCTGGAGCCGCCCCCGCCCGTGGGCGCCGCGCACCCCAGCTACGGCCCGCAGGGTACCGGACCGGGTTGGGCGCCGTCCGGCCCCGCGCCTGTCCAGGAGCCGGTCTACGGCTACCAGCAGGTCGCCACGGGACCGGGCACGCTGGACGTGGGCCAGGCGCTCAGCTACGGCTGGGCCCGATTCCGGGCCAATCCCGGGCCATGGGTCGGGGTGACCGCGGTGGGCATGGTCATATATCTGACGTTCCTGCTCGTCGTTCAGCTCGCCGACCCGACCACGATGCTGCCGCTGCTGCTCGTCTTCCTGGCGGTCATGGCCGGGGTATGGCTGCTGCAGGCGGCGATGGTGCGCGGCGCCCTGTACGAGACCGACGGCACCCCTCCTCCTTTCGGCGCCTACTTCCGATTCGTGAACGCGGGCAATGTGCTGCTCACCGCGCTGCTGGCGTTCACGCTGACCTTCCTCGGCTCGGCGATCTGCTTGCTGCCGGGGCTGATCGCGGGCTGGCTGTGCATGTTCTCGCTGCATTTCGTGGTCGATCAGGACCAGGGTCCGTTCGAGGCACTGAAGTCCAGCTTCACACTGGTGGTCGCCAACGCCTGGCAGGTCCTGCTGCTCGCGCTGGCGGTGCTGGTGGTCACCTTCCTGGGGCTACTGCTGTGCGGCTTCGGTCTGCTGATCGCGGGCCCGGTCGCCGTCATCGCGGTGACCTACGCCTACCGCGCGCTCACCGGCGGTACCGTCGCCACGCTGTGAAACCCGCCTCACTTCTCGATCAGTGAGCGCATGCCGATCCAGCGTTTGAACCGTTCCACCGGACCGGCCTCGCTGCCCGCGCGAGGCCGGAGCGCGAGCACGATGACCCCGGCCACGATGATGCCCGCCATGTTCACCGCCAGCTGACCGACGGACAGGAACGCCACCCGCCACTCCCCCAATGTCGCCGCCACCACGGCGAATCCGGCCGCGGGCACGGTGGTCACCGAGATGAACACGCCGACCAGCGCCGCGGATTTCGCGGTCACCAGCGACAACATGCCCGCCGCGCCCGCAAGCAGGGCGACGACCAGGGAGAACGGGCCGACCTGATAGATGAAGTCGACCTGCTCGATCCCGCCCACCCCGTCGATGGCGATCCAGCCGAACTGCTCCCACACCAGCGTCGCCAGCAGTGTGACCACCATCGCCACCGGGAAACCGACCGCGAGTGCGACGGCCGACCGGCGGGCAAGCCGGAAGTCCCTGCGCGTCAAAGCGACCGCGAAGGCCGCCAGGGGGCCGAACTCCGGACCGACGACCATCGCGCCGACGATCGTCACCGGCGAATCGGTCGCGACGCCGACGGCGGCGAGCAGGCAGGCGATCGTCAGGAACGCGAGAAACGTCGCGTTGATACTCGATTCCTCGTGCGTCTGCGCGAGCAGTTCCTCCCACACCACCGCGTCACCTGGATCGCCGGGCGCCTCGTGCACCGCGCGCTCGCCGGCATCCGACAGGACCGTCTCGACCGGCGTGAGCGTCATACCGCCCGACCGGCAGATGCCCAGCGCGGTCAAATCGCCGAGCACATCGTTGGCGGCCTCGCGCGCCACGTCCGCCTGGACGAGGTCGCCCTTCGGCTCCAGTGCGGCGCCGCGTGCCAGGGTCACGTGCGTCACCCCGGGATGGGCGGCGAGTACCGCGAGCACCTCGTCGGTAATCTCCGACGGGCTGATCAGGCGCAGATGCAGCAACGGGTTTCCTCGTGGTCGGCGTCACCGGGCAGCGACGCGGCTGACCAGAAGGTATCGTTCACGGCCGCTACGACGTGGGCGCGTCCTTCTTCTGCTCCGGCTTGACGTCCAGTCCCGCCTCTTTGCGCTGCTGCGCGGTGATCGGCGCGGGCGCGTCGGTCAGCGGGTCGACGCCGCCACCGGTCTTCGGGAACGCGATGACCTCGCGGATCGAGTCCTCGCCGGCCAGCAGTGCGGTGACCCGGTCCCAGCCGAAGGCGATGCCGCCGTGCGGCGGAGCGCCGAAGGCGAAGGCGTCCAATAGGAAACCGAACTTCTCCTGGGCCTCCTCGTGCGTGATGCCCATCACCTCGAACACGCGTTCCTGCACGTCGCGGCGGTGGATACGGATCGACCCGCCACCGATCTCGTTGCCGTTGCAGACGATGTCGTAGGCGTAGGCCAGCGCCGAGCCCGGGTCGGTATCGAACGTGTTCAGCGACTCCGGCTTCGGCGAGGTGAACGCATGGTGTACCGCGGTCCAGGCGGAATGACCCACCGCCACGTCACCGCTCGCGGTCGCCTCGACGGTCGGTTCGAACAGCGGAGCGTCCACGATCCACAGGAACGACCAGGCGTCCTCATCGATGAGGCCGACTTTGCGAGCGATCTCGACGCGCGCCGCACCGAGCAGGGCGCGCTGCGCCTTCGGAGCGCCCGCGGCGAAGAACACACAATCTCCCGGCACCGCGCCGACGTGCTTGGCCAGGCCCTCACGCTCGGCTTCGCTGAGGTTCTTGGCGACCGGGCCGCCCAGCGTGCCGTCCTCGTTCACGAGGATGTACGCCAGGCCCTTGGCGCCGCGCTGCTTGGCCCATTCCTGCCAGGCGTCGAGCTGGCGCCGCGGCTGGCTCGCACCGCCCGGCATGACCACCGCGCCGATGTAGGGCGCCTGGAACACCCGAAACGGCGTGTCCTTGAAATAGTCGGTGCACTCGGTGATCTCCACGCCGAAGCGCAGATCGGGCTTGTCGCTACCGAAACGGCGCATGGCCTCGGCATAGGTCATGTGCGGGATCGGAGTCTGGATCTCGTAGCCGACCAGCTTCCACAGCGCGACCAGGATCTCCTCGGCCAGCAGGATCACGTCCTCCTGGCGCACGAAGCTCATTTCGATGTCGAGCTGAGTGAACTCCGGCTGCCGGTCGGCGCGGAAGTCCTCGTCCCGGTAGCACCGCGCGATCTGGTAGTAGCGTTCGATGCCGCCGACCATGAGCAGCTGCTTGAACAGCTGCGGGCTCTGCGGCAGGGCGTAGAAGCTGCCCGGCTGCAGGCGGGCGGGCACCAGGAAGTCGCGGGCGCCCTCGGGCGTGGACCGGGTCAGCGTCGGAGTCTCGACCTCGACGAATTCGTGGTGGGCGAGCACCTCGCGGGCGGCCGCGTTGACCTTCGAGCGCAGCCGGATGGCGTGCGCCGGGCCTTCCCGGCGCAGATCCAGGTAGCGGTGCTTCAGGCGCGCTTCCTCGCCGGGCTGCTCGTCCAGCTGGAAGGGCAGCGGCGCGCTCTCGTTCAGCACCTCGAGCTCGGTGACGTTCACTTCGATCGCACCGGTCGGCAGTTCCGGGTTCTCGTTGCCACTCGGACGCGGTTCCACGGTGCCGGTGACGCGCACGCAGTACTCCGCGCGCAGCCGGTGCGCCTGCTCGGCGGGTGCGCCCTCACGGAACACCGCCTGGGCCACGCCGGACGCGTCGCGCAGATCGATGAAGATCACCCCACCGTGGTCACGCCGCCGGGCCACCCAGCCGGTGAGAGTGACGGTCTGACCGGCATGCTCGCTTCGCAGCGAACCAGCCAAGTGGGTGCGCAGCACGGGGTTCCTTTCGACGACCTGGCACCGGGCGCGGGGTGACCAGGTGCGAGTCCATCGTAGTGAGACACATTCCCCGAGAGGAAACCGATATCGGCGCGCCCGTGCCAAGCTGTATCCGAGGGAGAGCGAACCGGGGCCGGACGACCGAGGGCTGTGTGTTCCCCGGGGACGAGCGAGAAAGCGACGACGATGACCTTCAACGAGGGCATGCAGATCGACCCGGACCGGGTTTCCTCCGGCGGTTCCGGCATGGGCGGCAAGCTCGCGCTGGGCGGTGGAGCGGGCGGACTCATCGTGCTGGTGCTGGCGCTGCTGCTGGGCGGCGACCCCGGCTCAGTCCTCGGCAACTTCACCGGTACACCGGAGGAGAGCCAGACGCAGCCCGGAACGGCGGGCACGCCTGCCCACTGCAAGACCGGCGCGGACGCCAACAAGTACGTCGACTGCCGGGTGGCGCTCACCGCACAGAGCCTTGATGCCGTGTGGTCGGCCGGACTGCCGGAGCAAACGGGCAAGCGCTACACGCAGCCGAAGGTCGTGCTCTTCTCCGGGGCCACCTCCACCGGATGCGGCAATGCCACCAGCGACGTCGGGCCGTTCTACTGCCCACCCGACCGGACCGCCTACTTCGACACCAGATTCTTCCAAGAACTGGTTGATCGCTTCGGCTCCAGCGGCGGCCCGCTCGCGCAGGAATACGTGGTGGCGCACGAGATCGGCCATCACATCCAGAACCTGCTCGGTGACCTCGGCCGCGCGCAGCGCGACCCGCGCGGACCGGAGTCCGGCGCGGTCCGCACCGAATTGCAGGCGGACTGCTACGCGGGCATCTGGGCCCACTTCGCGGACGAGCAGCCTGCGCCCGGCAGCGACCAGCCGTTCCTGAAGCCGCTGTCGGACAAGGACGTCGACGACGCGCTGTCGGCGGCCGCGTCGGTCGGTGACGACCGTATCCAGCGCGCCGCGCAGGGCCGGGTGAATCCCGAGGCGTGGACGCACGGTTCGTCCGAGCAGCGACAGAAGTGGTTCCTCACCGGGTACAAGACCGGTCAGGTCCGGGCCTGCGACACGTACTCGGCGCAGGACTTGAACAATCCGTCCGGCCTGCGCTAGAACCCGGATCCGATCGATACAGCGCGCCGGTTCTTCCCGAGAGCCGGCGCGCTGTCATGATCTACGGCAGTTCGCCTGTGCCGCAGGCGGACACGGACAGTACCGGAAGATGGGATCGATGCGAGTAACGAAAGCTGTTCTGTCGGCTGTGCTGCTGATCGTCGCTGCGGGCTCGGGTGCCGCCACGGCGGACCCGGCCCTGGATCGCCCCAGCGCCCTACCGCCGATCGCCGCGCCGCTGGCGCTGTTCACGCTGACCACCATTCCGGACGGTTGGCAGGCCCGCACAGACCTTCGCCCGCAGCTGGAGATCTTCGCCGACGGTCGTGCGGTCAGCAGCCCCGACGCCGTTGCCGCCGAGCGCCGGCCCGAGACTCCACCGAAGCGGATCGACGGCCACATCCCGCCCGACGTGCTGAACGCGGCGCTGGCGGAGACCGAAGCGCTCGCCACAGTGGACCTCGGCGTACCGACAGCCACGGATCAGAGCAGCCGGATCATCGACTTCATGCCGCAGGCGCCGTCGGAGGACGTGCATCTCGTGGTGTATTCGCCGGATACCACCGCGGGGCTCGGCGCCGAGCAACAGGCCGCACGCAAACGCTTCGCCGACCTGTACCGAAAGCTCCTCGACGCGTTCGCGCAGGACAACTGACCTTCGCTCGTCACCCGGCCCGAAACCGCGATGATCCAGTTCGGGCCGGGTGCCGCGCGTGGCATTTCCGGCGACGCGTCAGAACTGGTCCTGCTCGTAGTCCGAACTGATGATCTCGTCCGAGTGCGTGGCGCCGATGACGTCCGGCGTGGACTCGCCCAGCGGACCGGTGAGCTCGTCGTTGCCGGTGGGGCTCAGGTACGGCTGCACCGAGCGCGAGTGTTCATCGTCGTTGCCGCGCTGCCCCGCCGCGCCGGCCGGGCCTCCCATGAAACTGTTCGCGCCAGCGGATGTGGTGCTCGCGGGCATGCCGGTACCGAGCGAGGTGCCAGGGACGCCGGTGACCGGGCGGATCGGCGGGACCGTGGTGCCGGGCAGGCCGCTGGCTTTGGGGACCGAGGGCGTGCTGGGGCTTCCGGGCCGGCCGGGACTGTTGCCGAGCAGTCCGCTCGGCGTGCCGTGGGTGGTAGTCGGGCTGTGCGTGGTGTGCACCGACGACGGCGTGGTCGAGGGAGTGGACGTCCCGGGCGTGGCGGAGTCCAGGCCGGCCGCCTTGGTCGCGGTGTCCGACGCGGTCGACTGCGCCTGCTCCAGGATCGGCTGGCCGACGTTCTCCGCCAGCGCCTGCGCGACCTCCTGCGGCGCCGGCCCGCCGCCCGGCGCTACCAGCTGCTGCACCATGCCGCTGAGCTCGGCGGTCTTGCCCGCCAGATCGCCGCGAGTGGCGTTGGCCACGCCGACGGCGTGACCCAGGTGTTCGGTGGCCGTGGCGATCAGCGTCGCCTGGGCGGGCGGGGTGAGGATCACCGGCGCGAGCGCGGTCGCCTGGGTGGCGAACGACGACGCGATGCCGAGCAGTTGCGCGTTGCCCTGCTGCACCACCGCGGCAGCGCGCTGGGTGAGCTCGGAGATGTCGATGCCCCGCTGGCCGGTCTGCTGCCCCTCCACGTTCGCCTGCTGGCCGGCGGCCTGGGCGTTGCGCGCGGCCTGGCTCTGCCACAGCTGCTCGACCGTGCTCATACTGCCCTTGCCGACCTGCATGGCCATCTCGATGACCTTGGAGGACTGACTGAGGATCGCGGTCGGATCGAACGCGCCGATGACACCGGTGCCGAAGCTGCCGAGCAGGTCCAGGATCGGCTTCATCAGCAGATCGACGCCGGGGAGCGCGGGCACCGCGACACCCTGCATCAGCGCGGCGACCGGGTCGGCCGGCAACGGTGGTAGGGCGGCGGCCGCGGCCGCCGCCTGGTTCACCGTGCCCGCGACCGCGCTCGACGCGTCGGCGAATGCCCCGTTCAACACACCGGGGGCCTGATCGAGCGCCGCTTGGACCGCGGGCGCCGCGACGTGCTCGACCGCCGTGTTCATGTCACCGAGCAGCGCCGACGCCTCGTGCGGCACGCCGAGAACGTTCTCGGCGTCCGGCGCGCCGTTCAGTCCGGGCAGACCGGACGGCATGGCGCCGACCGACTGCTGATCCTCGGAGATCTTGCGCGCCAGCACGAAAGCGGGTGGCTCGATGGGCGGCAGATCTTCGGGCAGCTGCGGCAACGGCAGGTCGAGTACCGCCTGGGCGGGTGCATTCTGCAGTGCGTCCAGTACGGACTGCTGGCCGATGGCGAGGTTCTGCTCGGCCGCGTGCGCTACGGCGTGGCCCTCCGGCGCGATGACGCCGCTGTCGAGTGGTCTCATACCGCGCCCCCGATCTGGCCCGTGATCGATCCGAGCGCGCCCGCGTTGGACCAGTCGACCGCGTCGTAGGCCGTGGCGGCGTTGAACGCCGAGTCGGAGAGCTTCGCGTATTTGGCCGACAGATCGTTGATGTCCTTGGCCTGCAGCACCTGCGCCGCGGCGAACATCGCCAGGTAGTCGGCACCGATCAAGCCGAACACCGGAACGAGCGCGGAAACGTTCTTCACCGCGTCGAAATTGCCCGCCCCCGCGAGATCACCGGCGATACCGGCGTTCGTGGCGGCGAACGCCCGGACCGCTTCGGTCTCTACCGAGAGATCACTCATCGAGTTGCCCCCCAAATCGTCGTACAGATCTGCGTCATGAAGTTGTCGTGATCCGCAGGCTCCCTGCCGAATCGGCAAGGGCCGCTACGGTTGCGCTCAATATAGCGGACGCGACCGGCAAGTTTCGAGCCCGAACGGGCCGAGCGGCAGGGCGAACGGGGCAGAATTGGAACGTGTTGCAAATTAGAACAAGTTCTATATTCTCAGTCCCATGAAGGTCGCAGTGACCGGCGCAGCCGGCTACCTTGGCACGAATCTGCTCCGCCTCCTCACCGAGCGCGGCCATCAGGTCACCGCCATCGATCGGGCGATTCCCGCCGCGCCTGCGCCCGGCATCACCTGGGTGCAGGGCGATGTGCTCGACCCCGCGTCGATGCGCGCCACGCTGGACGGCGCGGAGGTGGTCTACCACCTCGTCGCGGTGATCACCCTGGCCGAGAAGAACGATGCCGCCTGGCGGGTGAACACGGAGGGTGTGCGGGTGGTCGCCGAGGCGGCACTGGCCGTCGGCGCGCGCCGGATGGTGCACGCCAGCTCGATCCACGCGTTCAACCAGTACAGCTGCGGCGGCCGGATCGACGAGAACGCGCCGCGATCGACCGACCCCGCGCTGCCGGTCTACGACCGCTCGAAGTGGGCGGGCGAGGTAGCCCTGCGCAAGGTGATCGACCAGGGCCTGGACGCGGTATTGTGCAACCCCACCGGCGTCTTCGGTCCGCTGGACTACGGCAAGCCGCTCTCGCGCATCAACCGGACCCTCAAGGACGCCGCGCTCGGGCGCGTGCCCGCCATGATCGGCGGGGGATTCGACCTCGTCGACGTGCGCGACGTGGCCGAGGGCCTGGTACTGGCCGGAGAGCACGGCCGAACGGGTGAGAACTACTTGCTCGGCGGAGCGATGATCTCGATGCTCGAGTTGTGCCGCATCGCCGCCACGCACGGCGGCAAGCGGGGGCCCAGGTTCACCATCCCCGCCAAGTTGGTATCCGGCGTCATCCCGGTGCTCGCGCCGATCGGGAAGCTGCTCAACTCCGACATCGTCTCGAAGGCGGCGCTCGGCGCGCTGATCTCCGCACCCCTCGTCGACCACGGCAAGGCGGAACGTGAGCTCGGGTACCGGCCGCGCCCGCTCGACGACACGGTGCGCGATCTGGTCACCTTCTTCGCCGACCCGGCCCGGCTCACACCGCCCGACACCAGACAGATCGCTTGACACCTCATTAGAACACATGTTCGACTGATGGGGTGCGGTGGCAAAGCCAGACCCTGGACACCGAGGACGGCGCCTTACCCGGGCTGTCCCGGGCCGGTCTGGTGCGCACCGTGCGGACGCCGGAGTTCGAGGGCATCACCTTCCACGAGGTGCTGTGCAAGAGCGCACTGAACAGGGTGCCCGAGGGCGCGAACGTGCCCTTTCAGTGGACCGTGAATCCGATGCGCGGTTGTTCGCACGCGTGCCGCTACTGTTTCGCGCGCGGCACGCACGAATATCTGGAGCTGGACGCGGGCCACGACTTCGACTCGCAGATCGTGGTGAAGACGAATGTCGCCGCCGTGCTGCGCAAGGAACTCGGCAGACGGTCCTGGCACCGCGACCCGGTCGCGCTCGGCACCAATACCGATCCCTATCAGCGCGCCGAGGGGCGATATCGTTTGATGCCGGGCATCATTCGCGCGCTGACCGAGTCCGGCACGCCGTTCTCCATCCTCACCAAAGGCACCTTGCTGCGCCGGGATCTGCCCTTGCTCACCTCGGCCGCGCGCGAGGTGCGGGTGAGCCTGGCGGTGTCCATCGCCATCCTCGATCAGGAGCTGCATCAGAGCCTGGAACCCGGCACGCCGTCACCACGGGCCCGGCTGGACCTGGTTCGCGCGCTCACCGACGCGGGCTTCGCGGTGAACGTCCTGGTCGCGCCGGTTATCCCCTGTCTCACGGACGGACAGGCCCAGCTGGACGCGATCTTCGGCGCCATCGCCGAGGCCGGGGCGGAGTCGGCCGTCGCGTTCCCCATGCACCTGCGCGGCCCCACCAAAGGCTGGTTCCTGTCCTGGCTGGCCGAGCACCATCCGGCCTTGTTGCGCCGGTACCGTCAGCTCTACCGCCGCGGCGCCTACGTCACACCGGAGTATTCCGCCTGGCTGCGCTCGCGGGTCGCCCCCCTGCTGGCGGAGCACGGTCTGACGGCGCGCAGGCAAGCCGAACCGGAGACACGACCCGAAACCGCGCACACGACCGGCGCGCAGCTGGCATTGTTCGCCTGACGCCTCTATCGCCGAATCTCGCCGGTCCGCGCGCTTCGGGGGCGCGCACCGCACTCGACGGAGTAGTTTGGCGATGGCACCTCTCAGCGACGAGGAAGTGAAGCAGGCATATGGTTTCACACCAAAACGATGTCGGCACAGCGAAGTTGGAAAAGGTCGTCATTCGGTTCGCCGGAGACTCCGGCGACGGAATGCAGCTGACCGGCGATCGCTTCACCCACGAGGCTGCCGCGTTCGGCAACGACCTGGCCACCCAGCCCAGCTTCCCGGCCGAGATCCGAGCGCCCCAGGGTACCCTGCCGGGCGTCTCGTCCTTCCAGATCCAGATCGCCGACTACGACATCCTCACCGCTGGTGACCAGCCCGACGTGCTGGTCGCGATGAACCCCGCCGCGCTGAAGGCGAACCTGGAGGATCTCCCGCGCGGCGCCACCGTCATCGTGAACACCGACGAATTCACCAAGCGGGCCCTCGCCAAGGTCGGCTACGCCGCCGATCCGCTGGCCGACGAGACGCTGTCGGATTTCGTGGTCCACCGCGTCCCGATGACCTCGCTCACCCTCGGCGCGACCGAATCGACCGGCGCCGGCAAAAAAGATGCCCAGCGAGCGAAGAACATGTTCGCCCTCGGCCTGCTGTCCTGGATGTACGGGCGCCCGATCGGCGGCACCGAGCAGTTCATGCGGGAGAAGTTCGCGGCCAAACCGGATATCGCCGAGGCGAACATCCTGGCGTTCCGGGCGGGCTGGAACTACGGCGAGACCACCGAGAGCTTCGCCACCACCTACGAGATCGCGCCCGCGAAGTTGCCGCCGGGCACCTACCGCCAGATCACCGGCAACACCGCGCTCGCCTACGGCCTGATCGCCGCCGGTCAGCTCGCGAAGCTGCCGGTCTTCCTGGGCACCTACCCCATCACGCCCGCCTCGGACATCCTGCACGAGCTGAGCAAGCACAAGAACTTCGGCGTCACCACCTTCCAGGCCGAGGACGAGATCGCCGGAATCGGTGCCGCGCTGGGCGCTTCGCTCGGTGGCGCGCTCGGCGTCACCAGTACTTCCGGCCCCGGCCTCGCGCTCAAGAGCGAGACCATCGGCTTGGCGGTGATGACGGAGCTGCCGCTGGTCGTGATCGACGTGCAGCGCGGCGGACCGTCGACCGGACTGCCGACCAAGACCGAGCAAGCCGACCTGTTGCAGGCGCTCTACGGTCGCAACGGCGAATCACCGGTGGCGGTACTCGCGCCACGCTCCCCCGCGGATTGTTTCGCCACCGCGGTCGAGGCCGCGCGGATCGCCCTGACCTACCGCACTCCGGTGCTGCTGCTGTCCGACGGCGCGATCGCCAACGGCTCCGAGCCGTGGTCCATTCCGCAGGTGTCGGAGCTGGAGCCGATCGACCCGGGTTTCGAACCGGCCGGTGACGACGCCGACCCGTTCCAGCCGTACGCGCGCGATCCCGACACGCTCGCCCGCCCGCTGGCAGTGCCCGGCACGAAGGGCCGCGCCCACCGCATCGGCGGCCTGGAGAAGGCCGACGGCAGCGGCAACATCTCCTACGACCCGGCCAACCACGAACTCATGGTCCGCCTGCGCCAAGCCAAGATCGAAGGTATCGGCGTCCCCGAACTCGCGGTCGACGATCCCGACGGCACCGCCGAGCTGCTGCTGATCGGCTGGGGCAGTTCCTATGGCCCGATCGGCGAGGCATGCAGGCGCGCGCGGCGGCGCGGTGTCCCGGTCGCCCAGGCACATCTTCGACATCTGAATCCGTTGCCCGCCGATCTCGGTGACGTACTGCGCCGCTATCGGCTCGTGGTCGCGCCGGAGATGAACGGCGGCCAGCTGGCCACGCTGCTGCGGGCGAAGTACCTGGTCGACGTGCGGCCGTGGACGAAGATCGCGGGCACCGCGTTCTCCGCCCAGGAACTGGTCGGGGTGATCGACGCGGCGCTGGACGGGTCGATCGAGGAGATGGAACAGAACAAGGTCTTCGCCGCACGCGCGCGGGCCACCTATCGGACGCTGCCGGACGAAGTCCGTCCCAAGCCCTGCGCCGGGCCGAGCGCAGGCGAGGCAGCCGCTCAACCAACACTGCCGGACGAAGTCCGTCCCAAGCCCTGCGCCGGGCCGAGCGCAGGCGAGGCAGCCGCTCATCCCACACTGCCGGACGAAGTCCGTCCCAAGCCCTGCGCCGGGCCGAGCGCAGGCGAGGCAGCCGCTCAACGCATGGCCGGGGGTAACGCATGACCATCGTGGAGACCTCGCTGATCGGCACCGATCTGGGACTGACCGGTGTGTCCGGGGTGCCGACCGCGGACGGACCGCAGAAGGTGAAGGACTACACCTCCGATCAGGAGGTGCGCTGGTGCCCGGGCTGCGGCGACTACGTAATCCTGGCGACGGTGCGCGGCTTCCTCGCCGAACTCGGATTGCGCAGGGAGAATCTGATGTTCGTGTCCGGGATCGGCTGCTCGAGCCGCTTCCCGTACTACTTGGAGGCCTACGGCATCCATTCCATCCACGGGCGTGCGCCCGCGATCGCGACCGGGTTGGCGGTCAGCAGGCCGGATCTGTCGGTCTGGGTGGTGACCGGCGACGGTGACGCGCTGTCTATCGGCGGCAATCACCTCATCCACGCGTTGCGCCGCAATGTGAACATGACGATCCTGCTGTTCAACAACCGGATCTACGGCTTGACCAAAGGGCAGTACTCACCGACCTCGGAGCAGGGCAAGGTCACCAAGTCGACGCCGATGGGCTCAGTGGACCATCCGTTCAACACCCTGTCGGTGGCGCTGGGAGCGGAAGCGACCTTCGCCGCTCGCGCGCTCGACTCCGATCGCGCGGGACTCACCGAGGTGCTGCGCGCCGCCGCCGAGCATCGCGGCACGTCGTTCGTGGAGATCCTGCAGGACTGCCCGATCTTCAACGACGGCTCGTTCGACGTGCTGCGCCGCGAGAACGCCGCGGACCATCTCATCCCGCTGCGGCACGCCGAACCGATCCGGTTCGGCGCCGCAAGCGAATTCGCCGTCGTACGCCGGGGTTTCGGGCTCACGGTGGCTCGCACCGACAGCGTCGCGGAGTCCGACATCGTGGTGCACGACGCCTATGCCGACGACCCCGAGTACGCCTACGCGTTGTCGCGGTTGTCCGACCAAGGACTCGAGCATGTCGTCACCGGCATTTTCCGCAGCGTCTCGCGACCGACGTACGACGACGCGGTGCGCTACCAGACCGACACCGCCCGTGAAAAGAAACCCGTCGGCCCGGAATCGCTCCAGTCCTTGCTCACCGGGCCCGAGACCTGGACAGTCGGATGAGCGTTCGAACGTCCACCGAAGCGGTCAGGCGCGCTTGGCGAAACCGAGGTCGATGACGGCGCCGCGTTCCTGCGCGAGCTCGGCGACCGAGGCGTCGATCCGGGGACGGGCGAGTTCGTCGATCGCCAGATCGGGCACGATCGTGTACTCGCCGTTCGCACAGGTGACCGGGAACGAGCTGATCAGGCCTTCGGGCACGCCGTAGGAGCCGTCCGAGGGAACCGCCATGGAGACCCAGTCACCGTCCCGGGTGCCGCGCACCCAGTCGTGGATGTGGTCGATCGCGGCGCTGGCCGCACTCGCCGCCGAGGACGCGCCGCGGGCCTGGATGATGGCGGTGCCCCGCTGCTGCACGGTGGGCACGAACTCCTCGGTCAGCCACGCCGGGTCGCCGATCAGCTCGAGGGCGGGACGTCCCGCGATGGTGGCGTGCGCGATATCCGGGTATTGCGTCGCCGAGTGATTGCCCCAGATGGCGACCCGCGCGATGTCCGGGGCGGGCGCACCGGTCTTCTTGGCCAGCTGCGCGATGGCGCGGTTGTGGTCCAGCCGGGTCATGGCGGTGAAACGCTCGGCGGGCACGTCCGGCGCGTTGCTCATGGCGATGAAGGCGTTGGTGTTGGCCGGGTTGCCGATCACGAGCACCTTCACGTCGTCCGCGGCGCAGGCGTTGATCGCGGCGCCCTGCTCGGTGAAGATCGCGCCGTTGGCGGCGAGCAGATCCGAGCGTTCCATCCCGGCCGTGCGCGGCCGCGCGCCGACGAGCAGGGCGATGCCTGCGCCCGCGAAGCCGATCCACGGGTCGTCGCTGATGTCGATGGAATCCAGCAGCGGGAACGCGCCGTCCTCCAGTTCCATCGCGACGCCCTCCAGCGACGCCACCGCGGCGGGGACTTCGAGCAGCCGCAGGCGCACCCGCGTGTCCGGGCCGAGCATCGCGCCGGAGGCGATCCGGAACAGCATGCCGTAGGCGATCTGGCCCGCGGCTCCGGTCACGGTGACGGTCACGGGCCCAGCGGGGGTGCTCACGGCGAACTCCTTGCGGTCGGCGGATTCCTGCTGCCCACCCTAGCCACTCTCACCGCCGCCGAAGGCTCACGGTGAGCTACGCGACAGTGACCGCCCCGGCCTCCCGGAAGACAGTGGGTCAGGCGAGTGTGGCGACCTCGGTGTCGGTCAGCACGATCGGCGACACCACGTCTTTCGCCCGCGCCAGCCGCACGGCGCGATACAGGGGCCGTTCCTCCAGCCCCGCGTCGCGCGCCTCGGCCCGCAACTGGTGCAGCAACATCTCGGAAACCGCTACGGCCGCGGCCAGATCACTGGCGGCCAGCGCATCCGCGAGTTTGCGCAACCCCAGCAGGTGTAATTCGCGGCCGCTGCCCGCGTCGGTGTACATGGCCAGCGGAACAACCTGCGAGATCTCCCCGGCGGTGACCCGCAGGGCGATCCTGCTCAACCGGGCCGGGAACACCAGGACCTCGACTCCGGTGGCCGCCGACATCTCCACCTGTCGTTCACCGAACAGCCTGCGGGCGTGAATCATCGTGCCGGTCACCCACATTCGCCGCCGACGAAGCGCGACGGCATACACCACGGTGGGCACGCCGACGACGACGCCGATCGCCGCCGCGATCGGCCAGCTCACCACGGTCGCGGCCAGCAGCGCCGCACCGATGCCGATGCCCGACGCGGCCAGCGCGAGGCGGCGCAACATCGGCGCGTACAACTCGGGCGCGACCAGATCGAGCCCCACCGGCGCGATCGCCTGCTGGTCATCAGAATTCGTGGACACTGCTCCGCCCTCTCGCGACTCCGGCGCCGCTGGTGTGCGCGCCGGTCACGCTACCGCCCGCACACCGCGCCCGCGACGGGTTCGGCGCACAGTATCGCGCACCCGGCGGTCGCGCGGCGGAACCCGAAGGCGGCGCGCGCACCCGCCACTCCCTACCCGGCCAGCGACTCCCGGATCACGCCGACCGCCTCGGGGAGCGGAATCTGCCGCTGGTCGCCGGTGGCCATGTCCTTGAGCCCGACGGTGTTCTCCGCGAGGTCACGATCGCCGAGTACGAGGGTGAACTTGGCTCCGGAGCGGTCGGCCGCCTTCATCGCGCCCTTCACACCGCGCCCGCCGTAGGCCAGATCGACCCGGATGCCCGCCGCGCGCAACTGCGCGGCCACCACGACCAGTCGCTGCTTGGCGGCATCGCCCAGCGGCACGCCGAAGACCTCGCAGCGCGCCGGGCTGCCCGCCGACTTGCCCTCGGCCGCCAGCGCCAGCATGGTGCGGTCGACGCCGAGACCGAATCCGATACCCGACAGCGGCTGCCCGCCGAGTTCGGCCATGAGACCGTCGTAGCGGCCCCCGCCGCCGATGCCGGACTGCGCACCGAGACCGTCGTGCACGAACTCGAACGTGGTCTTGGTGTAGTAGTCCAGGCCGCGCACCATGCGCGGGTTCACCACGTACGGCACGCCCAGCGCCTCCAGGTGACCGAGCACCTGCTCGAAGTGCGCCTTGGCCGACTCCGACAGGTGATCGATCATCAGCGGCGCGTCCGCGGTCATCGCGCGCACCTCGGGCCGCTTGTCGTCGAGCACGCGTAGCGGGTTGAGCTGGGCGCGCCGCTTGGTCTCCTCGTCCAACGGGAGCCCGAAGAGGAATTCCTGCAGCAATTCGCGGTACTGCGGGCGGCACGTCTCGTCGCCCAGCGAGGTGATCTCGAGCCGGAATCCGTCCAGTCCCAGACCACGGAATCCGGCATCGGCGATGGCGATGACCTCGGCATCCAGTGCCGGATCATCGACGCCGATCGCCTCGATGCCCACCTGCTGCAACTGCCGGTACCGGCCGGCTTGCGGGCGCTCGTAGCGGAAGAACGGACCCGCGTAGCACAGCTTCACCGGCAGCTGGCCCCGGTCGAGGCCGTGCTCGATGACCGCGCGCATCACACCCGCGGTTCCCTCGGGGCGCAGCGTGACGCTGCGATCACCACGGTCGGGGAAGGTGTACATCTCCTTGGTGACCACGTCGGTGGACTCGCCCACACCGCGGGCGAACAGGCCCGTGTCCTCGAAGACCGGCAGCTCGATATGCCCGTACCCGGCCAGGCGGGCGGCGCGGAGCAAGCTGTCGCGCACCGCGACGAACTCGGCGGAGCCGGGTGGCACGTAGTCCGGTACCCCTTTCGGGGCGGAAAAGCTGCTGGTCTTGGTCACGATGCTCCAGTTTCCACCACTACGGCCCCGCAAGTCCAACCGATCGGCCGAACCGCCTCTCAGGATGGTTGCGGAGCAGTCTCAGGAAGGAATGGCACACTCTTATCCCGATGTAACCGGATACGGGAGGAACGTGGTAGTGCCGACCAACGAACAGCGACGAGCAGCGGCGAAACGCAAGCTGGAACGTCAGCTCGCCAATCGGGCCGAGCGGGCGCGCAAGCGCAAGCAACTCACGATCGCCGGATCGGTACTCGGCGTCGTCCTCGTGGTCGCCGCCGTGACCGGGGTGTACTTCTTGACCCGAGGCGACGACAGCAGCAGCAACTCCGACGCCGCGGACGCCGCGCTGTCGAGCACCCCCGCCGCAGCCGCGCCGCCCTCCGCGAAAGCCAAGCCCGCGACGGTCGACTGCACCTACCGGGACGGCGCCAAGCCCGCGGACAAGCCGGTCGCCAAGCCGAAGGCCGACGGCATCCCCACCACCGGCGTCGACGCGAAGGTCAGCGTCAGCATGGAGACCAGCCAGGGCCCGATCGGGCTGACCCTGAACAACGCCGAGTCGCCGTGCACGGTGAACAGCTTCGTCAGCCTGGCGGCGCAGAACTACTTCGACGGCACCAGCTGCCACCGCATGACCGCGGGCGAGGGCTTGAAGGTCCTGCAGTGCGGCGATCCCACCGGAACCGGAATGGGCGGGCCCGGTTACGAATTCGACAACGAGTACCCCACCGATCAGTACGCTCCGAATGATCCCGCGGCGACCTCCGAGCCGATCGCGTACAAGCGCGGCGTGCTGGCCATGGCCAACGCGGGCCCCGGAACCAACGGCAGCCAGTTCTTCATCGTGTACTCGGATTCGATGCTCCCGCCGCAGTACACCATCTTCGGCACCGTGGACGACAACAGCCTCGGCACGCTCGACAAAATCGCGGAGCTGGGCCAGGACGACTCCAACGGTCCCGGCGACGGGAAGCCCAAGCAGCCGGTCACGATCCAGTCGGTGCGTATCGACCGCTGAGCACGGACGCTCCGGGCCCGCCGCCGATCTCCGGCCGCGGGCCCGAGCCTTGTCCGACCCCGTCCGGCCGGCGCGAGAATAGTCGAACCTTTCTTCGGTTAGGATGCCCTCAGTTCGAAGATCATCCGGCGCGCCAGAAGACACGCCGGAAATGTGCGATATATGCTGATAAAGCGGCACGCTCGTTCGATTGTGCCGACCTTTGTCGGGTAATCTCGATACAAGGAGTTCTTGCGGCGTAGTACGGCCTCGGCCGGGCGATCCCCCGGACAGGAAGTGCCGCACCACAAGTTCTCCGGGTGTCCACGTTTGCAGGCGGGACCCGCTGCACGGGACTACAGTTCGCGTGGCGGCGTCCGTAACGAAGCACCACATCATCCATAGTGATCACTGCAGCATCGGGGAGCAGCCATGTCCGAGGAACTGGACGACATCGGCCGGGAAACCGCGGCCATGATGAGGACAATGTTGCAGCTTGCGACGCTCGTCGCCTTGCGGACCCGCGAGCGTGGTCAGAAGGAAGCCGAAGCGCGCGTCAAGCTCACCGAGGCCCGGCTCAAAGAGGCCAAGGAATTGCAGCTCCGGGAGGCGCGCGACGCGAAGGCCAAGGATCCGCGCAACACCGAGCTGGCCCGGCTGATCGAGAAGCCGCTCGCGGAAAAGGGCGTGTCCCTGGAGAAGGACCGCTTCTCCGCGCAAGCCGAGGCATCCCGTATGGCGGCCAACGCCGCCGCCAAGCCGGCCATGCAGTACGACTCCCAGGAACGCCGCATGGCGATCGCGGCCCATCTGGCCAAGATGGGTGTCGCGCCGGAGCTGGCCGCGGTGCGGATGCTGATCGAAGTAGGGCAGGCACAGCCACCGGGTGAGGCCGTGCGCACCCGCCCCGACGAGGCGCCGTCGGTCACCAGGGCCAGGGAACAGGAATCCCGCGGTCTGGAACGCACGAGGTAGCCGGACGAACAAACGCCCGCCGTATTCCGGCGGGCGTTCGTCTTTCCTCGGTCGAGCACGAGAACGGCTGCGGTTCGGGCTGTTACGTGCGGAAGTCACCCACCGTGGGATCGCCGAACATCCCGTGCTGCGGCGACTTCAGGGGCAGCGGGCTGAGCATGTCCTTGTGGCCGTTGCGCACACTGCAATACTTGAACGGCCCCTTGGGGTCGAACAGTTTCGCCATGTGCGGGTCCGCGTGATCGAGGAACCAGACGCTCAATCCGGTGCGCCCGTCCAGCCGGTAGTGCTCCCAGGCGCGCCACAGCGCGTCCAGCCGGGCGACCGCCTCGGCGTGCTGCCACCACTCCGGGCACCACACCGTGTCACTGAGATCGGTGACCTGCCGCCGGTAGACGAGGCTGAGGTAGTTCTCGACGAACTCCACCACGCTCGCGTAGATCATCGGTTGTTGCTGCTGTTCGGTCACAGCGGCCGAACCTCCTCGACTTGTCCGTATTCCGGCGGCGGCGTCGACTTGCTGAGCGAGGGCGCGCCGATCAGATCGGTGATCTCCGTCTTTCGCTGCGGGTCGTGACGCGAGATGGACTTCTTCACGTCGGCAGCGTAGTCACCCTCCCACCACGGCACGGTGCGGATGAGCACCGGGGGCGCGCCGGAGGGGAACAGGATCGCCCGGCCACGCGGCAGCGTCGCAAGACCGTTGACCGAGAACGTCTTGGACGAACCCAGCGAGCGCGAATAGCTCTTGCCGCCTTTGGACTCGGAGACCGACTGCGAGATCGCGTCGTAGTCGCCGAGCACGTCCGAACGCTCCTGCAAGAACTTGGTGTCGTCCACGCCGCTGCCGAGCACCTTGATGTTCGCCGCGGACCACAACGCGTTCATGCCGCTCTCGCCCCAGCAGCGGGCACCCTGCGCCCAGGACTGCAGCACCGTCATCACGACGATGCCGCGCGAGCCGAAGTGGCTGTACTGCTTGGGCAGATCCTTCCAGCGCACCACGTTGGCGGCCTCGTCGAGCACCGCGAGCATCGGAATCGCCAGTCGCCCACCGGCCGACTGCGACGCCTTGCGCATCGCCACGTCGACCACCGCCTCGGTGAGCGCGCTCACCAATGGCGCGGCCGATCCGCGGCCTTCCAGCGACAGACTGTAAAGCGTTCCGTTGTTCTCCAAGAACTCCAGCTCGTCGAATTCTCTGCGATCGCCGCCACGGGTGATCCACGGGTGCACGTTCGACAGTTTCAGGCACCGGATCATCTTCTTGGCGGTGCCGAAAATGCCGCTGCGCGTGCGTGGATCGGTGTTGTACTGCGACGACAGGCCCGAGGCAGTGTAGTGATGGCGGGCGGCGCGCAGCAGCTCGATGGGTTCGGTGTCCTGCGGATTGGTCACCCACTCCCACACCTGCACGATCGGCCTGCTGCCGTTGCGATCACCGACCGCGGCGGCGAGGAAGAGCCCGGCCAGCAAATCCTCGGCCTCGGGATCGAAGAACGCGTCGGTCTTGCTGTCGCTGCCGTCGTCGCCATCGGCGAAGTGCCCCGCCAATCGTGCCGCGCGCATCTCGCAGCCCTCGCGCTTGGCGTCCACCCAGGACAGCGGATCCCAGAACCAGGTCGTCTCTTCGCCCGCGACACCTTGCGGATCGAAGACGAAGGTGGGACTTCCCTTGGACTCGCGGACGTCTCGGGTCGCGTCCACCACGTCGCGCTTGTTCGAGGTGGCCAGCACCGGACCGATCGCGGTGAGGATCGCCGGGATCACCCGGGAAGTCGACTTGCCCTGACGCGGGCCCCAGATGTCCAAGTGCAGATCCTCATACGAACCGTAGAGCATCACGCCGTCGGCCACACCGACGCCGATCGGTACGCCGGGAGCGTCGTCGTAGCCGAGCCGCACGCCCAGCTGCTCGGCCTTCTCCCGGACGCCCGCCTCGGTGAGCATCGAGATCGCGCCGCCGTTGCCCATCACGTCGGCCTTGTCGTCCACCGGCAGCCTGCCCTTGGACCGGCGCTTCTGCAACTCCTTGCGGATCACCAGATATGCGACGACGCTCAGGACCACCAGCAACACGATCACCGTGGCCGCGCCTGGCCATTGCAGCCTGCCCCGCGCCAGATCGGCCGCGATGGCGATCGGATTGAACGGGACCTTCTGCGGGCTGCCGGCGAGCATGTTGCCCAGATGCAGTGCGAGCCAGAGGGTTCCGAAGATCGCGAAGCCGGCGTAGGTCAGTAGCAGGCTGACGTCGGGTCCGGGTATGGCCGGATCCGTCACCTTTTTCTTCTTCGCCATGTGTGCCTCCTGGGTCGGCCGTCCGGTACGGAAAGCGGGTGGTCAGCGGAATGCGTCGAGCCGCCAGCCGTCGGGTGTGCGCACGACGGTGGCGATCACCGTCGCGGGCGGCAGCGGCTCCTTGCGTCCGTCCGGATAGACGACGGTCTGCTCGATCCCGATTTTGAACTGCTGCACGTTCGGGTCACTGAGGGCCGGCGCCTTCTCACCGGACGCGAACGTGAACGCCTCCACGTCTGCCCCCTCCCTCGCCCAATCCGCCCACTGCAGCGTCGACTTCGGCGTCTCCACCGCGGTCGGCGCCGCATCCAGCATACGAATCAAGCTGGGGCCGAGAAACTTCCGCGCCCGGCCCAGGGATGCGCCCTGCGTCTCGGTGGCGGGTTGCCAGCTGTAGATCTCCCGCAGTGCCGCGACCGCGACGCCGTCGGGCGTCACCGGGTCGGGGGCGGGCGCGCCTTCCAGCAATCGGGGTGTGGACGTAGCGGGATGCGCCGCATCGGATCCCGTGTCCGCGCGGTCCGCGCGGCCACAGGCCGCACCCAGCACCGCGACGCTCATCACCAGCATCACCACCAGTTTCGCGCGTGCATTCGCTCTATCCATCCAGGCTAGCCGCACTCCGGGGTGTCGCGGCAGTTCCGCCGCCGCGTGTTCGGGCCCGTCACCGCTCACAGCACCCTCCTCACCCGTCCGTCCCCCGGCACCGCGACTTCCGAAACGCCGCCCGACGAGCGGGCGTCCGCACCGGGCACCGACTGGATCATCCGACCGTTGCCGACGTAGATGCCGACCTGCGCGGGCCCACGCGGACCGAACGAACTGAACACCAGATCTCCCGGCTGCACTTTCCGCATCGGCACTTCCGCACCCGCCTCCCATTGCTGTTCGGCTGTGCGCGGCAGCGTCACCGTGCCGGACGACGCCGCGAACACCGCCGCCGCGGTCAACCCCGGTCCGTCCAGCCCCCCGCCGCTCGGCCCCTGGGGCCCACCACCGCCCCAGACATACGGGGTGCCGAGCCACTCGTGCGCGGCCTCGACGATCTGTTCACCGGTCGAACCCTGCCCGGGAGTGAAACGGCCGGTCGAACCCGGCGCTCGGTATTGGGCTTCCATCGTGAGGATGTTGCGCACGTACGGCTGGGTCTCGGCGTAATGCGCGGCAACCTGGTTCGGCATGCCGCCGGACGCCAGTACCGCGCCCTCGCCCGCGTTGTAGGCCGCCAGGGTCAGCGCGACGATGTCGCCCTGCACCCTGCCCTCGGCCTGCCACTGCTGGATCTTGTGCGCGATCGCGCACATATAGCGCCCTTGACCGATGATCGCGTCACCGTCGTCCCACACGCTGGCCACGCCGTTGCCATCGGCGTCGATGACGTACGGCCGACCGTCGTCGGGATCGATGCTCACCGCGGTGGTGGGCAGGAACTGCGCCAGGCCCTGCGCCCCGGCGGGCGAAGTCGCCCCGCGCCGGAAACCCGACTCCTGCCTGCCCTGCGCGGCCAGCAGCGAGGGCGTGATCTGCGGGCAGAGAGAACCCGCCCGGCGGTACCAGATCTCCAGCTCTTCCGGCACCTTGCCCGCGGCCAGCGCACCACCGACGGTGCCGAAGCCGAGGCTGCAGCGCGGATCGCTGGAATAGGCGCGGGCACCGCCGACGTCCGGCGTCGGCGCGCCGTCCAACCAGGGCAACGGATCGATCTGGCGTCCGCCGGTGAACCGGCCACCCGGGACGATCTCGAAATGCAGATGGGGGCCGCTGGATTCACCCGCCGAGCCGACTGCGCCGATGTGCTGCCCGGCGGCCACCGTGTCCCCCGGCCGGACGAGCACGCCGGAGTCCCACATGTGGCCGTAGACCGCCGAGTACGAGCGGCCGTTGGTGTCCACCGAATCGACGACGATCCAGTTGCCGAATCCCGACGCCGGACCGGCGGCGACCACGCGGCCGTCGGAGACCGAGAAGATGGGCGTACCGTCCGGTGCGGCCAGGTCGACGCCCCTGTGCGCGCCGCCGCGCGAACCGAATGTGTCCGACACGGTGAAGGTTCCGGTGGCCATCGGCAACGTGCGGCGCAGCGGACCCGCTCCCGCCGCCAATGAGGGCGTGGCGGTCGCCGCCGGATTGGTCTGAGTCGCGCCGGGACTTGCGGTCGCGGCGGCGCGCCGATCGCCCGGCGCGTAACCGCCCAGCGGCGGAAGCACCGACTGCGAGCCGAGGACGGAGCCGCCCTCGCAGGCGTCGTCGACGGCGGGCATGACGATGACCAGCACGATGGTCACCAGTCCGAGCACCGCGCCCAGCGCCGTCCACAGCACCGATTTGCCGCTCATCGCCGCACTCCGGCATCGGGCCGCGCGCAGCCCGGGTTCACGTCCGGCGCCGGGCTTCGTTGAGGGTGTCGGCCAACGTGCGGTTCATCTCGGCGGCGGCCGCCAATTGCTGTTGCAGCGCAGCGACCTTGCGCCGCAGCGCGGTCGCGTCCATCCGCTCCAGACCGGGGCCTTCGGCCGCCCGAACCCAATTCCGCACCGAGTTCGTGTGCACACCGATCTGTTCGGCGACCACGCGGCAGGCCTCCGATTCACTGCGCAGCTTGCCGGTCAAGGCGATGACCTGTTCGACCGCCGCTTGGCGCACCTCCGGCGAGACGCGACGGTAGGACCGGTGCGGCATCATGCGGCGCTCCCCGGTGAATCCGTTCCGCGCGACGTCGATTCGGTGAACTCGCTGAAACGCTGGTTGGTGTCGTGGATCCCGCTTTCCTTCTCCGACAGCGTGAATTCCATGTGGAACGGGATACCGGGCCTACGGTCCTCACCGATCTTCAGCAGGAACTTACCGGTGCCGGGCGGGGACGGGCGCTGCTGTCCCGGTTTGAGCGCCTCGCCGGTCAGCGCTTGCGGTGCGGACCACCCGGTCACCATCTCCTCCTCGGCCGACGTGAACGGAACCGTGCTGTCCAGCCGGTTGATCTCCTCGGCCGGGAGCGCGCCGAAGATCTTGGCGCGCGCCCGCTCGAGGAAGCCGAGCGCCTTCGCGATGGCGGCTTCCGATCCGAGCGCTTGCAAGTCCTTGATGGTGTGGCTGATCATGATCAGCGCGGTGGCGATGCCGCGCTGCAATCGGGTGAGCTCGTCGACGCGGTCGACCATGAAGTCGCCGAGTCCGAGCACCTGCCACAGCTCGTCCATCACCACCTGGAAATAGCGCTGCGGGCCGAGCTTCGCGTCGGCGAGCACGTGCGCGGCCTCGACCGAGGCGAACCCGTCGGCCCAGCAGGCCAGCATGACGGCGGCCTTGAGCTTCTTGTCGCCGGTCGGGATATGTGAGACATCCATGCACACCGCGACCGCGCTGGTGTCGATCGGCACGGTGGTCTGACCGTTGAAGACGGCGCCGAACGGTCCCTGGGTGAGCGCGCGGAGGGAGCGGCGCAGCCCCTTGATCGCTTCCAGGTACTCCGCGAGGTCGTCGGCCCCCGCGTCCAGCATCAATTCCTCACCGCCGCCGACGATCACCTCGAGCAGGTTCTCCATGATCGGCGGCTGATCCGGGGTGTATCCGCTGCCCGGCCGGTAGAGGATGCGCAGCGCGGTGGAGATCAGCGTCTCCTCGTAATCGCGGACACGGTCGCCGCGCACCAGTTCGACCAAGCCCGCGATCAACGTCACCTGCCGGGCCCGCAGGTCCTGCAACACCTGCAGTTGCAGAGCCGGGAACTCTTCCAGCCGCGGAACGACCGCACCGAGTACGCCCGCCGCCAGCGGGTTGAGCTTGCCGTGCCCGTAACCCAGGTCGATCACCTGGCCGCCGACTAGCTCGACCATCTTGCGGTAGTCCGGTTTCACGTCGGCGAGGATCAACGGGGTGATTCCTTGCGCGATGCCGCCGAGCACGATCCGGCGGACCAGCGAGGACTTGCCGAAACCGTTGAGGCCGAGCACGAACAGGCTGGGCGCGGTGATGAAGCTGCCGCGCATGAACCAGTTCATCGGGTCGAAGCACACCGGCGCCCCGGTGTGCAGATGCGAACCGAGGGGCGTGCCGATCAGCGGCGCGCCCGCGCCGACCGACCAGGGCCACAAGCCCGCGACCTGGGCGGTGGTGGCGCGGTACTCGACCGGGCGGCCGACCACGTTCATCCGGCCGCCGCCCGGTCCCGCGTAGCCGCGGTCGGTGAGTTGCGCTGTGCTGCGGTCGAACCCGTCCTCGATGGTCTGCTCCGCGCGGGCCGCGTAGTTGCGACGGCGGATGTCGTCGGTGCGGACCCGGAACTGCGCGAACGCGGCCCGCAGCCCACTGCCCTCCCGGGCGATCATCTCCAGCTTGGCGCGGGTGGCGTCGTCGAGCAGCGGTGGCCCGGATTGTTTGCGCCGATCCGCCTTCGCCTTCGCGCGGCGGGCCGCCTTGTCCGTCTTCGGGGCGCCCATCGCGCGGTCGGCGGTGTAGTCGACCTTCGCGGGCCGTGCCACGCGACCGTTCCTGGCGCCGTTGCGATCCGGCCGCGCGGCGATGCGCTCGGTGACCGCCTCACGGGACATGCGCGAGTTCCGCTCGCCGCGAGACCGGTCGGCGTGCGCCCGGTCAGCGCGCGCGCCGTCGGGCCGGCCCGCGCCCGATCGCGCGCGCCGCTCGGACGGCCGCCGGTCGGACGTGTCGACGCCCGGCCGGTCCTCGTCGTTCACCCGCGCCGAATCCCGTGCGGGGCGCCGCCGCTCGGGCCGCTGTCCCCACTCGTCCCGTCCGGATTGCTCGAGCCGCCTGCGGCGTGCGTCCTCGTCCCGTTCCCGTACGGGTGGCTCGTAGTCCCGTGCCATGAATCGCTCACCCCGCCAGTGCCTTCGGAATAGTCGCGTGTTCCGGCAGGATCACTCCGCACCCGAGGGAGGCCGCGAAGGCTGCCGCCTGGTAGCGGTAGCACCGCCGGATCTTCAGACGCGCCTGGGTCGACAGGTCGCGCGTGATGGCTTCGATACGCGGCAGGTCACCGCGCAAGGGCTCGGTGATGGTCACCAGCGCCCCGAAGCGGGTCACACCGTGACCCCTGGCCTGCTCTTCGCGGGCCTGCTGAGTCGCGCCCACCCGCAGCGTCGCCGCCGCGGACACGACTCCGCGTTCGCTCTGTTGAGCCACCAACGCGTTCTTGAAATCGTCGTCGACGATTTCGGCGGCGTCGGCGGCTGAGTGCGGACGGTACACGATCGCGATACGTTTGCGCGGAACTTCGGGATTCGGTGCGAGCAGCCGCTGCAGCACCCGCTCGTCGACCGCGCCCTCCGGAGCGGCGTCCATCTCCCAGGTGACCGAGCGGCCACCGTCGTGCACCAGGTGATCCCACTTCTCGTCATGGGACACCGGGCCCGCGTCCGCCCAGTCCAGGCCGTGCCCCTCGAGTTCGCCCGCGGCCACCTCCAGGTCGGCTTGCGAGGCGGGATCGTAGCTGCGGCGGATGAACGAGATCACCTCGTCGGCCGACATCGGCTGCGCGCGCACACCGGCTTCCGCGAGCGCGGCGCAGATACCGGGCAGGCGACGGCCGATCTCGACGGCCTCCTCCGCCGGGTTCTTGCGGCGCTCGGCGGTGGTGGCCTTGAACGTGATCGCCACCCGCGGCAGCAACTGCACCCGCTCCTGCGGCAGCTCGGTGGCCAGCTCGTACATCACCTGCTGGGCCAGCTCCGGCGCCTCCGGCCTGGTGATCGTGGAAACCTCGGTGAGCAAGCGGTTTCCGGTCTCCGGCACGGTGTCGATGACCGGAACCACGGCGACGATGTCGCTGGTCTGGCCGACCGAGGCGAGGAAGGTGCCCCACGCCGAGACCCAGCGGTCGATCACCGGTTGGTCCACCGCCTCATGGCCTTGCGGCCAGGCGCGCAGCACCACCGTGTACTGGGCGAACTGCGGGAGGTGGATCATGCCGAAGCTGTAACCGCCCGCGTCGATGCCCTCGTACAACTTCGACGGCGCCAGTAGTCCGGGCAGGCGGGTGACGCCGCCGGGGATCCGGGAGAAGCGGCCGCCGCGGTACACGTGCTCGCCACGATTGCGCGAGCGCATCCAGTTGAACATCATCAATCCCGTCTCGTAGCCCGAACGACCTCCGGTCCGCCACACCAGCGGGACCATCACGACGACACCGATGCCGCCGACGATCACACCCCACTGGAAGCCGCCGACCATCGCGGTGATCAACGCCGTGATCACGACCGCGAAGCCGAGCACGGTTTCCTCCCAGCGCAGACCGAAAAGGCCCGCGCTGCGCGGCTTCTGCCAGAGTCCGTACGAGCGCCGCTCGTAGGTGTCGGTGAGTGTCATCGCGGAATGGTGCTCCTCCCGAGGTCGGGTGAACGGTTCGTCCAGCGATCGCCCGCGACGTCACCCATGGCTTGGTCGGCCCGGTTCAGCCCACCGCTCGCGGCGCGCGCCGCGCCGATCCGGCCGGCCGCCCTGGCCGCTCCGGACGGTACTCCGGCCGCGCCCGCGGGACCGGAGGCGCGCGGAGCCGCGCCGCCCTGTGGGCCGCCGCCGCCACGCGGTGGGGTCGGCCGGGGCGCGCCGCCGCCGCGCGGTCCACCCGCACCGCCCGGACGCGGGCCGGTGCCGCTGCCGCTCACGTAACCGGCTCTACCCGGAGCCGCGGTGCCCTTGACGCCGACCGCCTTGGTGCCCATGGCGCCCAAGGCCGCCACACCGACCAGGGTGCCGCCGGCCGCGGTGAAACCGGAACCGCCGCTGCCGACGATCGCGACGGCCGGAGTGACCAGTCGCATGAGCGCGGGCAGCACGAACGCCACGCTGCACAGCAGCACGATCGCGACCAGCATGCGCTGGGCCTGCTCACCGTCGGGCAGGCCGCCCGTCGGGGTGAGCGAGTCGACGTGCCCCGCCGTGGTGAACGCGATCATGTAGACGATCGCCGCCACCGGTTTCCACAGCATGAAGGCGATGATCCAGCCGATGAGCTTCTGATAGGACTGCTTGCCGATGTTCATGCCGGAGGCCGCCGCCGCCAGCGGCAGCACCCCGGCCGCGATCACCAGCAGACCCTGCCGGACGATGGCGAGCACGATCTGCGCCAGCGCGCCGAGCAGGCCGACGATCGCGATGATCAGCACCAGTCCCGGCGAAAAGGCCTGCAGCTTGCTGGTTTTCACCATCAGCTCGGCGAGGTCCTTGGCGTTGCCGTTGGTCGAGTCGTCGATGATCCACTCCGCGAAGCGGTCCGACGCCTGCGTGCCCGCGACGATCACCGCACCGAGCATCCAGGAGCTGAACACCACGCGGGTGAACATTCGGAACGATTCGGCCGCCTCGTTCATCGTGGCCCCGCGTCTGGCTTCGGCCAATCGCGCCCCGGAGAGGATCACCGACGCTATCAACAGCAGGATCTGCGCTTGATAGGTGTAGTCGTTGATCTTGGTGAACAGCGAACCGGAATCGCTGGCCGCCTCGTTGGGCACCTTCATCCAGAAGGTCAGCGCCAGGATGATGGCCTCGCCGAGACCGTTCATCAGCGAATCGACCACCTTGCCGAAGGTGGAATCCCAGGCCTTGTCCTTCACCGCCGTCGCCGCCTTGTCCGGATGCGAGGCGGCATTGCCCGCCTTGCACGCGGCGGACGCGGCGTCGCCGAGGCTGAAGCCGGGCAGTCCGACACCGTCGAGAGTGTCGTGGATTTCGTTGCACGTATCGTCGAAGCCGTATGTCTGGCCGTAGGCCACGGTCGGAGTCGCGATCATCACTGTGAAGATGACCGCAAGGATTGTGACTAGCCGCCTCACCATTGTGTCCACCCATCGATCGAGCCGATCGTCTCGAGCGGCTGTGCGTCGCCCGCGGACGACTTCAGTCTCCAGCCACCGTCACGCCATACCACGTTGAGTCTCATGGCCACCCAACTTCGCCCGCCGTGCAAGAACTCACGGGTCTTACGGGCGACACGAACAACAGCGAAATCGTCTCCATAGCTTTCGATTCGAAAAGCGTCGGACGCGTACAGCAGTGGTTTGGCACTCTCCGGCAAGACGTCGGGCACTTTACCCTCGGCGATCTTGCGCTCCCGATCGGCGAGTTCCTCGGGCGCGAGGATCACCAACTGCTGCCACAGCGTGTGGTCAGTGGGTCGTGCCACGGTCCTCCAGTAGATCTGCTCGGCGGCCAGCGCGGCGCCCTGCGGGGTCTTGGCGAAGCCCGATGGCACACCGTTATCGATGCGCGCCGGTCCATCGGTCGTCGAGAAAGGAATGATCGGACCGCCGTACACCTGTTGCCAACCGCCCGGCTGATTCGTCCCGCCGGGCGCACCGGTCCGCCACTCCGGATCGGTCGGCGTCCGGGGCACGCCCGACTGCGAAAGAGCTTGCCCGGCGGGGTCTTTCGAAACATCGAAGCGATGGCCGAAAGAGTCCTTACCAGAGGTTGCGAATAACGATTCGACAGTCGGCCGGTCGGACGGATTCGCCGATGCCGTCGTCGGTTGCGATACCTGGTCGTGCGGCGCGTCGTCCCGGATAGCAACCACGGTGACGACTGCGGCCACCGCCACCGCGAGTACCGCACCTGCACCCAGCACAGCCGGCGGCATGTGCTCGGAAGGCCTTCTACGGCTCACCACAGCGTCCACCCCTGCAACGACTCGACGTACTCGGTCTGGGCATTGTTGGTAGTCGCGGGCTTCAAGCGCCAGTCGCCCGCGTCCCACACCATGACCAGGCGCGTCGCGGCCCACAACTGTTTGCCGTCGACCACCGGCCCCCTGGTGGCCAGCCGGACGATGGCGAGATCGTCGGCGTAGTCGTCTACTTTGAACGCGTCCGAGGCGACGAAGTAGCGGGTCACTTTCTCCGGCTGCTGCTCGGGCAGGCGGTCGTCGGCCAGCGCCTTGTCGTAGGCGGCGATCTGCTGGGCGGAGACCCGGACCTGTCGCACATACAGGTCGCGGTCGGCGGGTCGGGCATTGAGCCGGTAGGTGATCTGCGCCGCGGCGAGCACCGCGCCCTGCGGGGTATGCGCGTACCCGACGGCCAGGTCGTCCTCGATCCGCGTCGGCCCGTCGGATGTGGAGAACGGGACGGAGGCGCCGTACACCCGCTGCCAGCCGTGCGGTTCGGCGGTGCCCTCCGGCGCCGCGGTCAGCCAGTCCGGGTCGGCCGGCTTGCGCTGGCGGGAAGGGTCCTGCGGAAGCGGTTGTCCGGCAGGATTGTTGGGGATGTCCACCCGCCTGCCGAGGATGTCCACCTCGGGGCTCGCGAAGCCGGTGCCGCCGGAGCCTTCGGCGACGGCGGGGGCGCCGCTCGCGGGCTCGTCCTCCCGGCCGACGAAGACGAAGATGCCGACGATCACGATCAGCGCCAGCACGGCGGCGGACGCGACGACACCGAAGGAGACACGGTCGCGCGAATACGACTCCCTGTCGCTCACGTCGGTGCCTCCACTTTCACGATGTCGGTAGGTAATGCGTCGATCGAATCAACGGGTCGCGCGGTCGAATCCGGATCGGGCAGCCGTAATCGCCAGTCCTCGCCGAACCACTCGACGGCCGTGTGGTGCACCGCTTTCGAACGGTCGGAATATTCCGTGTACACGTCCACGGTGGACTGCCGCTCGGTGTAACCGGTGATCTTGTAGCCCAGCAAACGGGGCGCGAACTCCGGGGCCGCCGGGCCCGTGATCGACAGCTGAACCCGGTTGATCGCCCACTCGTCCTTGGCGGGGCCCGGAATCAGTTCACCGGCAGCAACTTTCGCCCACTGCGTGTCGGCGGCTACCGCCAACCGCACCGAATGGGTCAGCGCGGCGATGGCCGCGCCGCGCGGCGAGTGCTCGAAACCGGTCGCCGCGCCGTCTGCCGTCGATCGCGGCCCTTGGCCGGTGTGCGGCAGCGGCACGCCTTGGAACGGCTGCCACCGCACGTCGGTGGGTGCGGCCGAGAGATCCGGCCCCACCGAGTCCGCGCCACCACCGCAGCCGACCGCCGCGAACAGCAACGCGGCGCCCACCACTCCGGCCGCGGGACGGCGGATGTCGCGCCGCCATGCCGCGGAGTCCGCCGGCCGCAGTACTGTCGAAGTCATTCCCGCGTCGTCCCCGTCCCGCTCCGGCGGCTCACGCGGGCAGGAACGCCAGGGCGATCCCCGACGCCGTGCTCGCCACCACAGCACCCAGCAGGCTCATCAGCACGCCGTGCGAGGCGTCGTTCATGGCCAGGTCGCTGCGGAAGGTCAGCCACAGCTTCCCCGCGGACACGATCATCCAGGCGAGGCAGACCAGAAGGACGAACCACAGCAGCCAGTTCAGCAGCTGCATCAGCGGTGCGAGGACGTCGGCGGGCATCTGTTTGTAGGCCAGCAACTCGGCGGCGGGCATGCGCACGGTACTCATCGCGACCTCAGGTGCCGATGACGGCGTTCATGATGGTGCCCGCGCTGGTGGCGACCACGCCGCCGATCATCGCGCCCGCCACCATCTTCGGCGACTCCAGACCACCGCCGGTCCACTTCTCCCAGGCGAACTTGCCGCCCGCGTAGACGATGCCGCAGATCCCGGACAGCAGCACGAACCAGGTGAGATACCGCACCAGTTGCAGGATCTTCTCCGAGCCCGGCGGCGCCTCGGGCGTCGGATTACCGACTTGCGCGAGGACGGTGCCGTACGTGTCCTGCACGGCGAGGAGGAGCGTGCTCATCGGATGCCTTTCTCGAATAGTGGGTGGTTGTCGCCGGTTCGATGTGGACGATCACTCATCGGGCGGCTTACGGAGATCCGGGGACCCGCGGTCGTAGCCGGTCTCCTCCAGTGCCGTTCGAGCGGCCGCCACGATGTCGGCGCCGAGCTCCCGGACATCGAGCGGGACTTCCTCCAGCAGATCGAGCTTGCGTTTCCTGGGTGGCTCCGGATCACCGGGCGACCACACCGGCAGCTGCTCCGGTTCGACCAGCGTCCACTCCTCGTACCACGGCACCTGCCACACCTGTCCGGCCAGGGAGCCGACCACGTCGCGGTAGCGCCGGATCTCGGGAGCCATCCGGCCCGGCCGTGCCGCGACGGTGATCAGGCCGAGCACGTCGGAGGGACCGGCGAAACCCGAAAGATGTTGGCGCAGAAGGTCGTGCGCACGGGAGAGGCCGGCGATGGTCTCTCTGGCGACGAGGACGACGAAGGGGCTTTCGCGGTCGAAGACGCCGGGCCAGCGGCGGCCCGAATCCGCCGCGGGCGCAAGCACATGCGCGAGGGTACTGGCTCCGGCTCCCCCGTGCACACCCAGCAGCCAGACCAGCGGCGCACGGCCGATACCCGGTACGGGGCGGTCCCAGATGGCGGCACGGCGGGACTCCGGCGGGGCGATCACACCGGCGGGCGCGGGGTCGGGCTGACGCGGAAAAATCATGGCGGCGGTCATGATGCCACCCCGGCGAGCAAGCGCCCATACGCCCGGCGCGTCTCGGCGGCCAGCGAGGCGTGCCGAACGAGTTCACCACGAGCAAGGTGCGGATCGTAGGGAATCTCCTTGATGTCGCGGACCCACCCGGACAGATGCTCGCGCAAATGATCGGCTACCCGGGAGTCGTCGCCTGGGTACTGATGCGAGACGACGATCGTGGTGTCGCCGACGACGCCGCCGCCGTGCCCTTCTCCGGTATCGCCGAACTGGTCGTCGAGCCATTCCAGGGCGACCCGCAGCCGATTGGCCGCGTCGGTGCGGGCCGGAATGGCAAGCACCAGAGCTACATCCGCGTCATCGAGCAGAGGAAGCAGTTGCCGGGCGGCAATCGGGTGCCCGCCGTCATAGACGGCGGTGTATCCGGCATCGCGCACCGCACGCGCGACCGTGAGATAGGTCGCACGCCTGCGCAGCGGCGCGGCGTCGCGCCAGAGCAGGCCGATGCCGGAAGTCGCGCGCGACAGGCATTCCTTCAGTGGCGCGGGCTCGTCGTCACCGCGTCCGTACAACCAGGATTGCAAGCTGATCGGGTGCAGATGCTCGTCCGCGCCGCGCAGCGCGAGATCGCTGCCCGCCGTGGTGGCGTCCACCGCCACCGTCTGGGTACCGCCCGTGCCGAGTTCACCCGCCAAGCCCAATGCCGTCGTGGTGGTACCCGCACCACCGCACCCGCCGACCACCAGGATCGGCCGCTGCGCCGGATGATCCGCCTCGGAGCCGTCATCCTTGCCGCGCCGCAACCGAACCACCGGAGCCTTGGAACGCACCGGCCGGCTCGACGCCGCGCCCTCCCCGGGCGCTTCGTCGAGCCAGCGGCTCCAGTCCTCTCCCATCGCTTCTGCTCTCCTTTATCCGGCCGCGATACCCGTGATCAGGGTGCGGCCGTCGGACACCGCGGTGGTGACCGTCTGCCTGTTGTACGTGGCGGGCGCGCCGCCGGGCCGATATTCGGTGACCTCAACCGAATACCGGTTGTCACCGACCGTCACGACCCGCACGCAGTGTGTCGTGCCCGCCGGGACCGAGTCGATGCCCCGCTGGATGACCCAGGCCGGCTGGACGTCGGCATCCGGTGCGACGACCGCGCGGGCTCGCTCCCCGGAGCGCTCGACGTAGTACGCGTACTGGAACGACAGCACCACGTCCGGCCCTGAGCCGGTGCCACCCGCTTCCGCGCTGCGCACGATCGCGTCACTGCGTTCGGTCGGGCAGGCGCCGGAACCCACCGCGCGCGGATTGCCGACCGCCTGCGCGCCACCGACGGTGAGCTGCACCGGCACGGACACATGCGAGTCCGTCGGCAGCGCGGCGCGATCGGCCGCGGCGCGCAGCAGGAGCAGCACACCCACGGCCGCGACAGCAATGATCAGCACCGCCGCGATCACGATGAGCAACAACCGGGCCCTGCGCACGGCCGGGTGGTCGCGGGCGGCTTTCCGCAGTGCACGCGACACCGCGGGACGCGGCTGATCGACCGGTTCGGGCTCGTCGTCGTCGGCCCACGGGAACGGCACAGGATCGGGCGGCCGAGGCGGCGCAACGTAGTCGTCGTCGGGACCGGGCGCATGGCCGGTCACCACCCAATCCGACCATCCGCCGGTGAACTCGCTGCGCTGGGCGGGCAGGTCCGCGGGGACCTCCTCGGGCTTGCGCTCCCACGGCTCCTCGTCGTCGCGGATGTAGTCCGGAAAGCGCGAAGGCCCGTCGTCGTCCGCGGGGATGATGACATTCGCCTCATCCGGCTGGTCTTTCTCCGGTGTACCGGTCTCCGGCTCCAAAGCGCCGTACCAGCGGGAAAGCTGTTTGTACGACTTCAACATTCCCCCATTCCCGCAGAGCAGGGCACGCAGTATCGCATCGTCGGACCCTCTCGGCGATCAGTTCGTGGAGAACGGGTAGGCGTCGGGTATGCCGGTTCGATCGGCGGGCGGAATCGATGTCACGCCGCTGGATGAGGCGCCATCGGCTCCCGTCCCGAACGGAAATTGTCCCGTACCGGACGAACTCGGCGTGGGAGACGCGCCGGAGCCGTCCCCGAAGAATCCGGTCGGCTGTTTCTCCAGCACCGGCCGTGGCTCGGTCTTGCCGCCGAAGGCCTCGGCGATGTCGCGGGCCAGCGCCGCGAACCAGTCGGCGACGAACCGAGTGGGCGCGGCGCCGTCGGCCGAGACGGTCGCGGTGCTGTAGCCGGTGTGGCGCTGAACGGTGTCCCAGTAGCGCACCCATGTCGTCGTGTTCAGCAGCTCGCTGTTGTCGGTGATGTTCTGCACCACCGCGTCGAACGCCTGGGTGACCAGCCGGACCCCGGTGGTCGGCGGGATCAGCTGCGGAACGGCGCCGAGCAGCTTTCCGCCCAGCGTCAGCAGGGCCGCGGGCGGATTCGCCAGGCCCGCGGTGGCCAGCTCGGCGATGTTCACCGAGTCGATCACCGTCCGCACCACCGCGATCACCGAGTTCAAGCCGATCATGCCGACCTTCAGCAGCGCCTGCAGCGCGCCGGGCAGATTCAGCGGTGTGCGCGGGTCCGAGGCGTCGGCGAGGCGCTGTGAGATCGACTTCTCCGGCGAGATCGACAGAGTGGCCAGCGAATTGCCCTGAACGTCCTCGTCGAGCACCCGGGTCGCGGTCTTGATCGAGGTGAACGCCAGCGCCTGCGCGATGGACACCAGCGAGGCGATCGGGTCGCCGCCGCTGAGCTTGGATTGACCGGCCACGTTGGCGACCGCCCGCAGGATCGGCGCACCGTCCGGAGCGTCGCAGGCGAGATCGCCCGCCGCGCAGAAACTCGCCACCCGGCCGGTGAGCGCTCCGAAGTTCGCGGCCTTGTCCCGTTCCGGGCCGATACCGCCGCCGGTAGCGGGAGCCTGCGGCAGCGCGGCGATGGATTCCAGCCGGCCTCCGGAGGTTCCCGGCGCCGGGTCGGGTGTCGCCTTGCCCGGCGCGCCGGGAAACAGCGGTGCGCCGGGATTGCGGGTCGGGTCGGCGAACAACGCGACCGCGGCGATCCGCTCGGCGGGCAGGACGCCGCGGCCCTGGCCGATCTCCTGCGCGAACATCGACGCGACGTGCGCGCCCTGCGAGTAGCCGACCACCGCGAAACGAGTGTTCGGGCAGGCGTCGGCGACGGTCTCGGCCATGCTCCGCAAACGGGTGAGACCGCCGGACACCGATTCCCAGTAAGGCACCGCGCCACCGGCTGTCGCCCCGCCGAAGCCGGATTCGTACGGCACATAGGCTCGATCGACCAGACCGGTGTCGGGAGCTTTCGCCATCATCGGCCGGAAAACAGTGGAGAGCATGCCCGTGTCGGTGCTGGGCGCCGCATCCGGCGAGGATTCACCGGTGCCCTGAATCCCCAACGCGTACAACGCGGGACAGGTCGCGAGGCGGATCTGTGTGGAGGGTCCGGCGGGATTCGACGGCTCCGCCGCGGCGACACCGGCGGTCGCCACAGCCACGGCGAGTGCTACCAGCATCCCCGAGAGTCTTGCCGTGTATCCAGTCATAGCGATCCGCAATCAAGTCGTCTGCCGCAGGTACCTCAACGCCATGAAACGCAATAGACGGTAACAGATTCCGGCTATTACTGCCGCATCGGCGGAAAACTTCCGAGACACACCGAAATGAACGCGCCACACCCGTGCGCGTTCCTGGTTTCAGTCCGACAAGTTTCCGATCCTCCGAGCCGAAAGGCAAGCCCGAACACCAGGCGGCGACCGAAACCTCTTGCGGCATGAGCTATTAATACCTACCCGTGGACGATGGGCGGATGGTCAAGCAGCGGAGGTGACGCGGTAGACGTCGTAGACGCCTTCCACGTTGCGCACCACATTAAGCAAGTGCCCCAAGTGTTTCGGGTCGCCCATCTCGAAGGTGAACTTGCTGATCGCCACCCGGTCGCCGTGCGTGGCCACCGACGCGGACAGGATGTTGACCTTCTCGTCGGCCAGCACCTTGGTCACGTCGGACAGCAGCCGCGTGCGATCGAGCGCCTCGATCTGGATGGCGACCAGGAACACCGAGGACGGCGACGGCGCCCAGGACACGTCGATGATCCGTTCGGCCTGCTCCCGCAGCGAGCCCGCGTTCGTGCAGTCGGTGCGGTGCACGCTGACCGCGCCGCCGCGGGTCACGAAGCCCATGATCTCGTCACCGGGCACCGGTGTGCAGCATTTCGCCAGCTTGGCGACGGTGCCCGTGGCGCCGGGGATCAGCACGCCCGCGTCACCGGTGACCCGCTGCCTGCTCGGCGTCGTCGACGGGGTGGAGCGCTCGGCCAGCTCGTTCTCCACGTCGCCGATGCCGCCGAGCTGTGCCATCAGCCGCTGCACCACGTGGTGCGCGGAGACCTGGTGCTCACCGACGGCGGTGTAGAGCGTGGAGATGTCGGTGTAGTGCAGCTCGTGGGCGACCGCGGTCATAGCGTCGACGCTCATCAAACGCTGCAGCGGCAACCCGACGCGGCGGACCTCCTTGGAGATCTGGTCCTTGCCGCTCTCCAACGCCTCCTCGCGCCGCTCTTTGGCGAACCACTGGCGAATCTTGGCCTTGGCACGCGGGGACACCACGAAGTTCTGCCAGTCACGGCTGGGTCCGGCGTTCTGCGCCTTGGAGGTGAACACCTCCACGACCTCGCCGTTCTCCAACTGACGCTCCAGCGCGACCAGGCGCCCGTTCACCCGGGCGCCGATGCACCGGTGGCCCACCTCGGTGTGCACGGCGTAGGCGAAGTCCACCGGCGTCGACTTCTGCGGCAGCGTGATCACGTCACCCTTCGGCGTGAACACGAAGATCTCCGGCGATTTCAGGTCGAAGCGCAGCGACTCCAGGAACTCGGCCGGGTCAGCGGCCTCCCGCTGCCAGTCCAGCAACTGGCGCATCCACGCCATGTCGTCGACCTCGGCGGTGTCGTTGGAGTGCTTGCCGCGGGTCTCCTTGTAGCGCCAGTGCGCGGCGATGCCGAACTCCGCGGTGCGGTGCATGTCCTGGGTGCGGATCTGCACCTCCAGGGGCTTGCCGTCCGGCCCGACCACCGTGGTGTGCAGCGACTGATAGACGCCGTAGCGCGGCTGGGCGATGTAGTCCTTGAACCGGCCCGCCATAGGCTGCCACAGCGAGTGCACCACGCCGACCGCCGCGTAGCAGTCGCGCACCTCGTCGCACAGGATGCGGATGCCGACCAGGTCGTGGATGTCGTCGAAGTCCTTACCTTTGACGATCATCTTCTGGTAGATCGACCAATAGTGCTTCGGGCGGCCCTCGACGATCGCGTTGATCCGGGAGGCGGCCAGCGTGTTGACGATCTCGGCCCGCACCTTCGCCAAGTAGGTGTCGCGCGAGGGCGCGCGGTCGGCGACCAGCCGGACGATCTCGTCGTATTTCTTCGGGTGCAAGATCGCGAAGGCGAGGTCCTCCAGCTCCCACTTCACCGTCGCCATACCGAGGCGGTGGGCGAGCGGAGCGATGACCTCCAGCGTCTCCTTGGCCTTCTTCGCCTGCTTCTCCGGCGGCAGGAAACGCATGGTGCGCATGTTGTGTAGCCGATCGGCCACCTTGATCACCAGCACACGCGGATCGCGCGCCATCGCGATGATCATCTTGCGGATGGTCTCCGCCTCGGCGGCGGCGCCGAGATTGACCTTGTCCAGCTTGGTGACGCCGTCCACCAGGTGGGCGACCTCGGAGCCGAAATCCTGGGTGAGCTGTTCGAGGCTGTAGCCGGTGTCCTCCACCGTGTCGTGCAGCAGCGCGGCCACCAGCGTGGTGGTGTCCATGCCGAGTTCGGCGAGGATGTTGGCAACGGCGAGCGGATGGGTGATGTAGGGGTCACCCGATTTGCGGAACTGATGCTTGTGCCGGTCGTCGGCCACGTCGAACGCGCGCTGCAGCAGCGTCAGGTTCGCTTTCGGGTACAACTCGCGGTGCACGGTGGCCAGCGGCTCGAGCACCGGTTTGACCGCCGCGATACCGCGCTGCCCGGTCATGCGCCGGGCCAAGCGTGCCCGCACCCGGCGCGAGGCCGAGGTCGGGACGGCGGAAGAGGTGCCCGGCTGACGCGGAGGCGTCGCGTTCGCCGGCGCCTGTGGTTGAGCCGACTGTGCGGCGTCGGTGGCACCCGCACCGTTAGGCCGCGGGCCCGACGTCGATTGCTCGACCTTCGCCTCGCCCAGATGCTGAGTCATGCCACCACCTCTCCGCGCCTCGATCGGACCACCCTATCCGACCGGTGCAACCTCCCGGACCACCAACTTTAGTCCGGGCGCAGCACCCACGTCCGCTCTGCCGACCAAGGATGGACACGGGGGTGTCCGGAGGAAGAACCCAGGCGGGCGCGCGGAGGTCCCGGCCACCCGGTACGACCCACACATATCGGACGTCCGCAGCGCGGCGGGCGCGGTAGCCATGCTGTGGCTCGCCGCCGCCGATATAAGGTCCTACCTGCGACGATCAGCGATCGTCCTGCATTCCGGCGAGATTGCCCGACTCCCGGCACCAGGCGCATCCGACGCGCGAGTCCGAGCGATCACCCGCGTTCGGGGCGCGAAATCGGTGCGCGAGTGCCGGTCAGCGGATCGCGGCGGGCAAGGGTTCGGACAATGGTGTCCGGGCCGGTCCGGGTTCAGGGCGCAGCGAGCGACCGTCTAGATCGGCTGCGGGAGCGACGCCCAAGAGGTCGAGCACCGTAGGGGTGATGTCGACCAGGGTCGCTCGGCTACTGGTGGCGCCGGGCCGGAAATCGGGGCCGCGAGCGATGACGAAGTTGGTCGTCTCGTCCTGGGATTGTCCGCCGTGCCCTCCTTTGGGCGTGTGCCCGTGGTCGGCGGTGACGAGTACGGTCCACCGCTCGGTCGGGTGCGCGGCGGCGCGGGCGTCCACGGCGGCGACGATGCGGCCGACCAGAGCGTCGATGCGCGTCACGGCGTCCAGGTAGGCCTGTGCGGCGCCGCCCTCGTCGTGACCGGCGCGGTCGACTTGGTCCAGATGGGTGAACAGCAGGTCGGGCGCGAAATTGCCGATCGCGGCGACCACGGCGTCGGTGGTGGCGGCGTCGGTGCGGGACTCGTCCGGGTCCTCCGGCACGGGCGCGGTGGAGACGACGACGTCGGCGCGCGGGTCGCCGCTGCCGGTCATGGTGGCGATCTGGTCCCAGGTGGCGATGGACTGGGTCTTCGATGCCGGTCGAGCCCGCTCGAGCCGGGTGAATACGGTGGGGTACCGCGTGAACGGCGCGGCAGTGAACTGGTTGTTCGTGATGCCGTGCTTGCGATCCCACACGCCGGTCAGCACGGTCGCCCAGGACGGGCCCGAGATGGTGATGTGCGGAGCGATCGAGGATCGGCTCAACAAGCCTTCCCCGCTCAACCGCAGCAGATTCGGCGCCCGCACCTGCTCGACCTTGCCGTACATCAAACCGTCCAAACCGATCACGACCACTTTGGCCGCCGGAGCCTCCCCCTCGGCGACTCCGGTCGCGGACAGCGGAAGCAAGACGGCCGCCGCGACGGCAACGACTTTCGACAGCAGTTGCGCTCGGCTCATACCGCGACCATGCGGGACCGATGGACACGCGCGATAGCCTGCCGCGACAGTGTTCATGGACGTTTCATCGGAGGCCACACTGCCCGTAGCCTCACTGAACAGGCCCTGAACAAGGAATAGCGGCAAGCTATATCCGAACTTCACGGTCGGTCGCGGCCAGGTGAACGACGAGTTCCGGCTCTGTATGTCGACCGACCACGGCTCACGGCTCACGCGCTGTCGCTTGACACGCCCTTCGCCACTGTGGCTGGCTGACCATCGTGACCGCAGCGCGCACCACCGAATGTCTTCGCGTCGCCGCCGTCGGCGACTTGCATATGCGCGCGGCCGTGGCCGGACGTTTCCGTCCCGATTTCCTCCGCCTTTCCGCGGACGCCGACATCCTCTTGCTGGCAGGCGATCTCACCGATGGCGGCACCCGCGCGGAATCGGATCTGCTCTGCGCCGAACTCGACGGTCTTCCCGTACCGATCGTCGCCGTCCTCGGCAATCACGATCACGATCAACGATCGGGTTACCTGATCGCGGCACAACTCACCGCGTTGGGCGTCCACGTGCTGGACGGCACCGCGATCACGCTCGACATCGAGGGAGTCCGGTTGGGCATCGCCGGAGTCATGGGCGGCAGCGGCGGCTTCCCCGGCCACCCCGGCACACCGGAGGAGGGTTCCGCCGAACACCGCGCCCGCATGCGCCGCGGCCCACTCGACGCCCTTCGCCTCCGCCAGGCACTCGACCTGATCGACTGCGAAACCCGCGTCGCGCTCATGCATTTCGCGCCGGTCATCGACACGTTGGCCGGGGAACCGCCCAAAATCTACGCCGGACTCGGCTGCCATGATCTGGCCGGGGCCCTCGACGCGGGCGGAGCGGTGCTGGCGGTGCACGGACATGCCCACGGTGGAACGGAATTCGGGCGTACCCAGGGTGGCGTGCCGGTCCGCAACGTCTCCTACCCCGTGCTCGGGCGCGCCTACGCCGTCTATGAGGTCGCCCCTGGCTCGCGTCCGATGGATCGCGGGCAAGTACCGTCCCCGCCATGACGGTCGCCCGTTCACTGCTACTGTTCGCCCTCGCCGCGCTCGCCGAAATCGGCGGCGCCTGGCTGGTGTGGCAGGGCTGGCGCGAACAGCGTGGCGTCGTCTGGATCGCCGCGGGCGTCCTCGCCCTCGGCGCCTACGGCTTCGTCGCGACCTTCCAGCCGGACCCGAACTTCGGCCGCATCCTCGCCGCCTACGGGGGCGTCTTCGTCGCGGGCTCGCTGGCCTGGGGCGTGCTGGTGGACAAATTCCGCCCCGATCGCTGGGACTACCTGGGTGCGGCGATCTGCCTCGTCGGCGTCGCGATCATCATGTACGCGCCGCGCCGGTGACCGCGGGGGCAGCGCCTTCGATGGACGTCGACACAACGGACTGCTCCGCGGCCACCCATCCTGCCCGACCCGCCATGGGCGGCGCTGCCCGCCGCGACCGATACGGGCGTGGCAGAAATCCAGGTCCCCCGCACAGCGTTCCCACCTGCGGCTCAGCGGCGAGACCGCGCGGTACGCGCTCGCGCATGCGGCACCGACCGCTGTGCCCCGTCGTGCGAACGCCGCGCAACGCGCGCACGATGCTCGATCGGCGCCGACGATCGGAACCGCCGCGGCCGACGGCGGGGTCAGGTCACCAGCGTCTCAGCCAATCCCTCCGCGGTGAGTTCGAGACGACGAGTCACCCCGATGTCGTCGAGGAAGCGTGGGTCGTGACTGACCACGATCAGCGCGCCCTCGAAGCTCGCCAGTGCCTGGGTCAGGTGCTCCAGGCTGGGCAGGTCGAGATTGTTGGTCGGCTCGTCCAGCAGCAGCAGTCGCGGCGCCGGATCGGCCAGCAGCAGCATGGCCAGCGCCGCGCGCAACCGTTCACCGCCGGACAGCGCCGCGGCCGCGACATCGGCGTCCGCGCCGCGAAACAGGAAGCGGGCCAACTGCGCCCGGATTCGTTCCGCGGACGCGTGCGGCGCCGTCGAGGCGACGTTCTCGAAAACCGATCGCCGCTCGTCGAACACGTCCAGCCGCTGCGGCAGCATCCGCCACGGGACCTTCGGCCCCTCCTGCGCTATGCGCCGCAGCAACGTCGTCTTGCCGACGCCGTTGCGACCGGTCAACGCGATCCGCTCCGGACCGGACACCCGCACCGTCACCGTGGGCCCGCACGCCAGCTCGACCTGATCCAGCTCGATCACGTCCTGGCCGGGATACAGCCGCGTGTCGGGTAACTCCACCCGGATCTCCCGATCGTCGCGCAACAGTTCCTTGGCCTGCTCGAGCTGATCCTTGGCGGTGTCGAGCTTCTCGATGTGGTTGTTGCGCAGCTTGCCCGCGGACACCTGCGCCTGCCGTTTGCGTTCGCCCATCACGATCTTCGGCTCCCGCTTCTGGTCCCACATCTTCTGCCCGTACCGCTGCCTACGGTCCAGTTTGATGCGCGCCTCGACGAGTTCGCGGGCCTGCTTGCGGACATCGCTGCGCGCGTCCCGGATCGCGGCGCGGGCCGCTTCCTGCTCGGCGGCGACGATCCGCTCGTACTCACCGAAATTGCCGCCGAACAACCGCAGTTCGCCGTGGCGCAGCTCCGCGATCGACGTCATCCGCTCGAGGAGTTCACGATCGTGGCTGACCGTGAGCACCGTGCCGGAGAACTGCCCGACCACCTCGTAGAGCCGTGCACGCGCCACCAGGTCCAGGTTGTTCGTCGGTTCGTCCAGTAGCAGCACGTCCGGCTCCGCGAGCAGCTCGGCGACCAGCCCGAGCAGCACCGTCTCGCCGCCGGAGAGGGTGTCTAGCGTGCGATCGAGCTGCTCCACCGAGTCGGCGACGTAGTGCAGACCGAGCCGGGCCAGCAACGCCAATGCCCGCTCCTCGACATCCCAGTGGCTACCGACCAGGTCGAAGTCGGCCTCACTGCCCGCCCCGGATTCGATGCGGTGCAATGCGTTTCGCACCTCCGCGATGCCCAGCACCGCATCCACGCGCTGCCCCGCACCCAGACCGAGGTCTTGGCGCAGATACCCGAGTTGCCCGCTGACCGTGACGGACCCGCGCACGGGCGCGAGCTCCCCCACGATCAACCGCAGCAAAGTGGACTTGCCCGCACCGTTGCCGCCGACCAGGCCGATGTGACCGGGACCGAGGACAGCGTCGAGGCCCTCGAAAACCGGCGTGCCGTCCGGCCAGCCGAAAGTGAGATCGGAAAAAGACAGATTGGTCATGCCGGCTCCTGGAGGTTGCGACGAATGACGGCGCGCGAAGGCGGGCCGCACGAGTGGCTACCTCAAATGAGCAACGGCAGAACTCCGATCAACGGGGATAAGACTTGTCCAGATTAGACACAACTCCGGCGAATGCGCCAGTGCAATTCGGATCACACGTCCGTTTCAGGATGACGCGCGGATGAGGGTCCGCTACGCGCACCCGGCTGCGAATGGCGAGCGGATTCGGGGCATGGCTCAGAGCTGGACGATGGAGGTCAGCGGGTAGTCGCCCTGCCGTGCGCGCCCGCCGAGGAAGCCGAGTTCCAGCACCACCGCGGCGGCGGCCACCTCCGCACCGGCCTGCTTGAAGAGTTCGGCGGCCGCCGCGAGCGTGCCGCCGGTAGCCAGCACATCGTCCAGCAACAGGACGCGACGGCCCGTCAGTTCGATGCCGTCCGCGGGGATCTCCAGCGCGGCCGTGCCGTATTCGAGGCTGTATTCGCGGCTGATCACCGGCGGCGGCAGCTTGCCCGCCTTGCGGATGGCGAGCACGCCGGTGCCGAGGGATGCGGCGACACCGGCGCCGAGCAGAAACCCGCGAGCGTCCACGCCTGCCACCAGATCGGCGTCGGGCGCGCACGCGGCCAGGCAGTCGACCACCGCGCGGAAGCCCTCGGCGTCGGCGAACACCGGGGTGAGATCCGCGAAACGTACTCCGGCCGTGGGGAAATCGTCGTGCCAACGGGTCAAACGGTCGACCACCTCGGCGGCCTTGGTGGTCCGCTCGGCGGTTACGTCCTCGGATTCGATCGCCGCGTGCTTACTCATCGACACCTCTCCATGATCCATCACCCACACCGTCGTCACCGCTCGAGCACCCACCGGTCCATATTCCAGCCGGATCCGGCCTGGGTGGGGGCGGCGATCCCGTTGCGCAGCCCCTTGCCGAAGGCGATCGTGCGCGGAGTGGCGAACAACGGGATGCTCGGCAGCTCCGCCCACAGCAGGTTCTCCGCCTCGGTGAGCAGATTCAGCTGTACAGCCGCGCTGTCGTCGGCCCCGAGCTGATCGGTGATCGCATCGTAACGGCCGTTGCCGAACCGTCCGAAATTGAGCCCGCTACCGGTGCGCAACGCGCTCGTCGCAACCTCTGCCCCGAGCGAGCCCGCCGGACCGGGCGCCGCGCCGGTGCTACCCAGAACCGCGTCGACCTTGCCCTCGGTGAGCCGGGCGGGAGTGAAATCGGGCGAACCGGCGTCCACCACGGTGATGCCCGCCGGTTTGCACGACTCGGCGATCATGGCGACGGTCTGCGCGCGGCGATCGTCCGGGCCCTGGTAACCGATCCGGACGGTGGGGTTCGGCGCACCGGAGGCCGCGACCGCCCTGGTCGCGTTCGCTACGTCGCCGCCGGAGTATTTGTTCGACGCGCCGATGACCGCCGGGTAGAACAAGGAGTCCTGCTGGACGACATGCGCGTTGAGCGGGCCGGAGCCGAGGCCGGTCTTCGGTGCGTCCGCCGCCTTGCCGAGTTTGTCGAACAGCGTCTGGCGCGGCAGGCACAACGCGAACGCACGGCGCGCCTCCACCGAGGCGAATACGCCGCCGGTCGCCAGCACCAGTTGCTCGGCGCCCCGGCCGGGCACGGTCTGTACCGAGAAGCCGTTCAGGTTCAGATCTTTCACCGAATGCGCACCGATGTCGAGTACGCCGACGGCGTTGTCGCCGACCTTCTGTTTCAGGTCGAAGGTCTTGGGCCAGACGACGATTCGCCCGGTCGCCGGTTTGTTGCCCCACCACCGCTCGTTGGCGACCAGCACCAAGCCGTCCTCGCTGCCGAACGACTCGATGCGGTAGGGCCCGGACGAAGGGAACCGCGACAGGTCCAGTCGGCCATCGGCCGCGATGGTCCATCCAGTGTTCCAGAACTCCGCGATCCTGCCGAGAGCGTTCGGGTCGCCGGTCTGCAACGCCGACACGACGTTGGGCACGTTCGCGACTCGGGCCGCGACGTGCGCGGGCACCAGTTCGCCCGCCGTGAACAGGGTGCGCCACGGCAGGTAACGCCGGCCGGGCCGGAACACCACCGTGGCATCCCGCGAACCGGGCTGGCAGTCGACGCGCTCGATGTCGTCGTAGCCGTTGGTGGTCGCGGCGTCGAAGAGCGGAACCGGGCCCCGATCACCAGGTTTGGTGTATCGCCCGCTGCGGGCTGCCCAGGCCAGCACCAAGTCGTCGCACGAGGTCGGCACCCCGTCGGAATACACGCCGTCGGGGTTGAGGCGGTACTGGACGGTCTGCGACTCGCCCGGCACCTCCTTGGCGGTGCCGAAGTCGGTGTCGGCGACCTGCTGGCCGTCCGGACCGGTGTAGAAGAAGCCGGTGAGCACCCGGGAGAACACCGCGGAGGACCCGGAACTCACCCCGAGCGTGCTGCCGCCGTTATAGGTGGCGATGGTGGCATCGGTCGCGTAGCCGATGGAGGGCACCTGGTTCTTGCTGGAGCAGCCGGCCATCAGCCCGGCGGCCAGCGTGCCCGCAGCGAGCGCTCCGATCAGTCGTACCGCACCGCGTGGCTGTCGCATGAAACCCCTGTCTGGTGTCAGTTCCGCCTTTTGTGCCGCTTACCGCTCGGACGCGCACCGGGTCGCGGTGTCTGCCCTGCCGCGCGCTGTGCGCGCGGCGTCTCGTCGAAATCCCGGCCCGAGGCCATGCTCGCCCGGCGCTCGGCCGCGACGCCCGCCCGGGCGCCGGCCGCACCGGCCCGCTTGGCCAGGACCTTCCTGGTGTGCGCCGCCACCGGCCCCCAGCGCTCCTTGATCGAGACCAGCAACGGAGTCGCGAAGAAGATCGAGGAGTAGGTGCCGATCAGCAGACCGACCAGCTGCACCAGCGCCAAGTCCTTGAGCGTGCCCACGCCCAGCATCCAGACCGCGATCACCATCAGGCCGACGATCGGGAGAATACCGATCAAGGCGGTGTTGATCGAGCGCATGAGCGTCTGGTTGACCGCGAGGTTGGCCTGCTCACCGTAGGTGCGCCTGGTCAGGTGCAGGATGCCGTGGGTGTTCTCCTCGACCTTGTCGAACACCACGACCGAGTCGTAGAGCGAGAACCCGAGGATCGTCAGGATGCCGATCACCGTCGCCGGGGTGACCTCGAAGCCGACGAGCGAGTACACGCCCGCGGTGACCGTGACGTCGAAGGCCAGCGCCGCCAACGCCGCGATGGCCATGTGCGTCTCGAACCGGACCGCGATGTAAACGGCGACGAGCACGAGGAACACCGCGAGCGCGATGAGCGCCTTACGGGTGATCTGGCTGCCCCAGGTCTCGCTGACGTCGGAGGTGCTGATCGCGGCCCGGCTCGGGTTGCCTGCTTTGTCCTTCGGCTGGAACTTCGTGAAAAGTGCGTTGTTCAGCGTCTCGACCTGCTGCTGGTCCAGCGCCTCGGAGCGGATCAGCATGGTGGCCGATCCGCCGGTGCCGACGGTCTGGACGGAGACCGGGTCGGTGCCGATGGCGCCGCGGTAGACGTCCTCCACCGCACTGGAGGTCGCGTTCCCCGCCGGGAACTGGATGCGGGAACCGCCCTCGAAGTCGATGCCGAAGTTGAAGCCGCGGAAGATGATGCTGCCCAGCGAGACGAGCACGATCGCGGCGGTGATCAGGTACCACATCCGGCGCTTGCCGATGACGTCGATCGCGCCGGTACCGGTGTAGAGGCGATTGAAGAAGCCGTGCTTGCTCGGCGGCTCGACCGCCGCGAACACGTCGGTAGTCTCCGTGGCGCTCGTCTTGTCGAGCGAGCGGGTGGTATGGCTGTTGGTCATCGCGTCCTCACGCCTTCCCGAGGGCGGCCTCGGCCGCCTTCCGCTCGCGGGCGATCTGCTGGATCGCGCCGAGGCCGTTCACCGAGGGCTTGGACCAGAACGCCGTCCGCGAAGCCAGCAGCACCAGCGGCGAAGTGACCAGGAACACCACGACGACGTCGAGGATCGTGGTGAGACCCAGGGTGAACGCGAAGCCCTTCACCTGACCGACGGCCAGGATGTACAGCACGGCCGCGGCGATGAAGCTGACGGCGTTGCCGGACAGGATGGTTCGGCGGGCGCGCTGCCAGCCACGGGGAGCCGCGGACCGGAAGCTGCGGCCTTCGCGCATCTCGTCCTTGATGCGCTCGAAGAACACCACGAACGAGTCGGCGGTCATACCGATACCGATGATCAGACCGGCGATACCGGCGAGGTCGAGCGTGAAGCCGATCCAGCGCCCGAGCAGCACCATGATCCCGTACACCGCGAATCCGGAGGCCACCAGCGACAAACCGGTGACGAATCCCAGCATCCGGTAGTACGTGAGGCAGTAGAGCAACACCACCACCAAGCCGATCGCACCGGCGAGCAGGCCCGCCTTCAACGAGGACAAGCCCAGCGTCGCCGAGACCGTCTCGGCCTCGGAGGTCTGGAACGACAGCGGCAGCGAGCCGTACTTCAGCGTGTTCGCCAGTTCCTTCGCGGACGCCGCGGTGAAGTTGCCCGAGATCTGGGTGCGACCACCCTGCTGCGGGCCCTGCTGCACGACCGGTGCGCTGACCACCTTCGAGTCGAGCACGAAGGCGACCCGCTTGTAGACGTACTCGCCGGTGAGCGCCGCCCACGCGTCACTGCCGCCGGACCTGAAGTCCAGATAGACCTCGTGCCTGGCCTGCTGCTGATTCAGCCCCGAGGTGGCGTCCTTGATCTCCTGGCCGTCGATCCGGCTCTTGTCCAGCAAGAGGACTTCGGTGCCGTCGGTCGAGCAGGTCACCAGCGGAAGAGCCGGGTCGTCGTTGCCCGCGAGCGGATCGGCCTTTCCACAATCCATGGTGGCCAGCGCGGTCTGCTGCACGGACGGGTCGGAACTCTGCCGCAGCGCCCTGGCCGCCTGGATCTCCTTCGTCGCCTCTTCGGTGGGCGTCAGGCTCGGATCCGCGGGTGGCTGCGTCGGCTGCTGAGCGGGGAACACGCGCTGCTGCGGAGCCGGGGCGGGCTCGGTGGTCTCCGGTGCCGCGGGTTGCGTCGTCTCCGGCGTCGTCGGCTGCGCGGCCGGCGCGGGCTGCGTGCCCGGCGTCGTCTGCGGGGTAGCGCCGCGTCCCGCCGCGGGCACGGCCTGCAGCACGGGCCGGATGTAGAGCTTGGCGGTGGTCGCCAATGCGCGCGCCTGCTGCCCGTCGTCACCGGGCACGGTGATCACGATGTTGTCGCCGTCGATGACGACCTCGGAGCCACCGACACCGAGCCCGTTGACCCGGTTCTCGATGATGTCCTGCGCCTTTTTCAGGCTGTCCTGGCTGGGCTTGCTGCCGTCCGGCGTACGCGCGGACAGCGTGACACGGGTGCCGCCCTGCAGGTCGATACCGAGCTTGGGTGTCGGGGACTCGTCACCGGTGAAGAACACCAGCGCATAGACCACGGCAAGCAGCGCGGCGTAGACACCGAGCAACCGCAGCGGGTGCGCCGATCCCTGGGAAGGTGGCACAGTACGTCATCTCCTAGGCGGGAAGTCGAGGATGGAACATGCGGGCGTGCTCCAGCGCCGCCGGGTGCGCGGACCAGCGGCCGCGGCGACATCCGGCGAGCCGGGGCACATCCGGAACGATCAGTCCTTGGTCAGGCGGGTCTCGGTCTGCTCGGCGGATTCCTCGACGGCCTCGGTCGCATCCGAGCCGCCGGTCTCCGTGCCGGTCTCCTCGATGCTCACCTCTTCGGTGCGCACCTCACGGATGGCCTGGCGCAGCCACGTGGTGACCACGTCCTCGGCGATCTCGAGATCGACCGTGGTGTCGTCGAGTTCGACCACGGTGCCGTACAGACCCGACGTGGTGACGACCTGATCGCCGACTTTCAGGTTGTCCTGCATGCCGGCGACCTTCTCGGCTTCCCGCTTCTGACGGCGGACACCGAGGAACATCGGCACGAGCAGGGCTACCAGTAGCAGCGGAAACAGCAGTTCCATCGTCGAAGTCAGTCCCTAGTGTCGTGGGTGGGATGGACAAGTACCCACACAGTCTGCCAGTTCGCCGCGCGGGTGCCACACTCGCACGCCCGCTGGACAGCTACAACTTCTCATCGCACGCCGCCTCGCCCGCCGAACGACACTCCGGCGGGCGAGGACGGACACGGGCGTCAGGCGGTCGTGCCGTAGACGTAGTCCTCCAGTGGGAAGCCGACCGCTTCGCGATGCGCGTTGAGCGTGCTGGTGGGCCGCAGCAGGGCCGCCTCGCCGTGCGGGTTGAAGTAGTAGCTGCGCGCGGTGGCGCAGTCGCCGCCGTAGAAGACCGAGGAGCCCAGCTTGGCGGTGACCCGGTCCAGGAACGCCGCGTTGGCCTGCTCGGTGACCTCGAAGATGGTCTCGCCCCGGCGGCGCATCTCGCCGAGCAAGCGGCCCATGTGCTTCATCTGCGCTTCGATGGTGGTGAAGTAGGACAGGCCGCTGTAGGAGTACGGGCTGTTGAGGCTGAGGAAGTTGGGGAACTTCGGCACCGTGATGCCCTCGTAGGCTTGGAAACGATTGTCGCGCCAGAATTTGCCGAGGTTCACCCCGTCGCGGCCGATGATCTCGATGGCGGGGAAGTTCACGTCCCACAGGTTGAAGCCGGTGGCCAGGATCAGCGTGTCGATCTCGGTCTTGTGCCCGTCGGCGGTGACGATGCCGTCCGGCTCGATGTGGTCGATCGAGTTCGTCTCCAGCCGCACGTGCGGCTGGTTGAACGTGGTGAAGTAGTGGTTGGAGAAGGTGGGGCGCTTGCACCCGAAGTCGTAGTGCGGGGTCAGCTGCCTGCGAGTTTCCTTGTCGCGCACGGACGCTCGCAGATGCGCCTTGGCCAGCGCGCCAGCACCCCGGTTCAGCAGCTTGGCCTGCTTGAAGTGCAGCACGCCGACCACCATCAACGCCTCCAGCAGGCTGGTGTTGACCAGTCGCGCCGCCTTCTGCGTGGCGGGCACCCGTTCGAACAGCTTCCGCACCGGCGCGGGGATCGCGGTGTCGATCTTCGGGACCACCCAGATCGGAGTGCGCTGGAACACCGTGAGTTCCTGCGCCTTCTTGGCAACCTCCGGCACCAGTTGCACGGCCGTGGCGCCGGTGCCGATGATCGCGGCCCTGCGACCGGTGAGGTCGAAGCCGTCCTCCCACGCGGTGGTGTGGATGATCTTGCCGGCGAACGAGTCGATGCCGGGGAACGGCGGCGTGTAGGGCTGGGACAGGAATCCGGTGGCGGTCAGCAGATAGCGGCCGGTGACGGTCTCCCCGCCGGCGATCGAGACCACCCAGTGCTGCTGCTCTTCGTCCCAGCGCGCGCCGTCGACGACGGTGCCGAACCGCATGCGGCGGCGCAGCCCGTACTTGTCGGCGACGTGTCCGGCGTACTTCTTCAGCTCCTCACCCGGCGCGAACAGCCGCGACCAGCGCGGATTCGGTTCGAAGGAATAGGAGTAGGTGACCGAGGCGATGTCGACCGCCAGACCCGGGTAGTGGTTGACGTGCCAGGTGCCACCGAGATCGTCCTCGCGTTCGAGGATGACGTAATTGCTCAGGCCGAGCCGATCGAGCTGAATCCCCGCTCCCATTCCCCCGAACCCCGCACCGACCACGACCGCGTCGTATTGAGGCGCCACACCGAACCTCCTGCTAGCTGAACCACATATCACAGAATGACACATCATTCCGTTTGTGATGACTGTATCATCGGCAAGGTGACGAAGCCATCCACGCGTGCCGAGCGACGGAAAGCCGAACTGCGTCAAGAGATCATCGACACCGCGTTCGTCTGTTTCGCGGAGAAGGGCTATCACGCCACCGGTATCGCCGACATCGCGGGACAGCTGGGAATCGGTCACGGCACCTTCTACCGGTACTTCAGCAACAAGCGCGACATCATCGACCACGTCATCGACGACCTGGCCGCGCGCATCATCGCCGCGCTGGGCACCGAGAACGCCCCGGACGCCGCCGCCGACCTCGACGAATATCGCGCCCAGATCGACCGCATCGGCGTGGCCCTCACCGAGATCCTGCTGGCCGATCGCCGGGTGGCCCAGCTGCTGCTTTTCCACGCCACCGGCATCGACGACGAGCTCACGCAGCGGCTGTACGGGCTGCTCGACACAGCCGACGCGCTGACCGCGGGCTATCTCGACCACGGCGTCGAGCAGGGCTACCTGCGCGCCGACCTGGACACCCTCAACACCGCGCGGGCGGTGACCGGCATGCTGATCGCGGGCATCGTGTACTCGCTACGCGAACCGGACGAGGCCGCGATCGCCGGGCTGACCCAGGCGATCCGCCGCCTGCTCGTGGACGGCGTTCGCAAAGACTGAGCGACTGGGCAATCCCCCTGACACCGCCACCGGCGCTAGGGTGAGGCGCACTGATCCGACGCTTTCGCCAGGGGGACGGCCCTTGTTCGCAAAAGGCCAGGGAAACACGAATTTTCCCTTCCGAACGGCCCGGCGCACCGCGCCTGACAGAATGTCGCCCGTGACTCCCGAGGACGTGCGCCGCGTCCGTTTCGCGCCCCCCACGCTCGGGCACCGGGGCTACCACGCGGACGAGGTGGATGCCTTCCTCGAACTCGTCGCCGCGACCCTGGCCGGGCACGGCGCGCTGGCCGCCGACGATCTACGAAACGTCAGCTTCGGCGCGCCCGGGCTCGGCCGGCGCGGCTACCGCGCCGACCAGGTCGACGAATATCTCGACCAGCTACGCGTCGAACTGGAGTTCCGTCAGCGCGGGGTCCGGCCGGTCCCGGCCGCAGGCGGCCACGCCATGCTCACCGCCGATGACGTGCGGCGCATGCGATTCAGCCAGGCCGCGGTGGGCCGACGCGGATACAACGAGGAAGAGGTCGGCGCTTTCCTGGATCTGGTCGCCGCCACGCTCGTCCACGGCGGCCCGGGCAGTCTCACCATCGCCGATGTCGAGGCCGTCCGTTTCACCGAGGCCCGCCTCGGCACCCGCGGCTATCAACGCGACGAGGTCGATGCCTTCCTCGACTTGGTCGCCGCCGCCCTGCGCCATCGCCGCTGACCGGCGGCCGCGAAACCCGTTCACCCGGACGGGCGATTCATTCGAAGAGGTCGAGCGTGGGGTGCGGCTCGCGCCCGCGCACTTCGATGGAGCCGAACACCAGGTCGGGCGGCGGGACAAGACCGAGGTGCTCCCAGGCCGCCGCGGTGGCGACCCGGCCGCGAGGGGTCCGCGCGACCATGCCCGCGCGCACCAAAAACGGTTCGCATACCTCTTCCACCGTCGCGGCCTCTTCTCCGACCGCCACGGCCAAAGTGGAAACCCCGACCGGGCCACCGCCGAAACTGCGGACGAGCGCGCCGAGGACCGCGCGGTCGAGCCGGTCGAGGCCGAGCACGTCCACGTCGTAGACCTCGAGCGCGGCTCGGGCGATGGCGCGGGTGATGCGGCCGTCGGCACGGACCTCGGCGTAGTCGCGGACGCGGCGCAGCAGGCGGTTGGCGATGCGGGGCGTGCCGCGCGAGCGCCCCGCGATCTCGGCCGCCGCATCCTCCTCGATCACGACACCGAGGATGTGCGCCGAGCGTTGCAGGATGCGCAGCAGTTCGCCGGGCTCGTAGAAGTCCATGTGCCCGGTGAAACCGAAGCGGTCGCGCAGCGGGCCGGTCAGCGCTCCGGACCTGGTGGTGGCGCCGACCAGGGTGAACGGAGCGATGTCCAGCGGGATGGAGGTCGCACCGGGCCCCTTGCCGACGACCACGTCCACCCGGAAGTCCTCCATCGCCAGGTAGAGCATCTCCTCGGCGGGGCGCGCTATCCGGTGGATCTCGTCGATGAACAGCACGTCGCCCTCGACCAGATTGCTGAGCATGGCGGCGAGGTCGCCCGCCCGCTCCAGCGCGGGACCCGACGTGATCCGCAGGGCGGTGCCGAGTTCGGCGGCGATGATCATCGCCATGCTGGTCTTGCCGAGACCCGGCGGGCCAGACAGCAGGACGTGGTCCGGTGTGCCGCCGCGCTGTTTGGCTCCGCGCAACACCAGCGCGAGCTGTTCGCGCACTCGGGGCTGACCGATGAAGTCGTCCAGCGATTTCGGCCGCAAACTGGCCTCGATCTCGCCGTCCGAGTTCAGATAGTCGGCGCCGACCTGAGATTCGGCGGGTTCCTCGTGATGGTCCATAACGCTCTACCGGTTCTTGCCGAGCAGGCCGAGCGCGGCACGCAGAGCGGTGGAGGTATCGACGGCAGGCTGTTCGGCCAGCACCGCATCGATCGCCTGCTCGGCCTGTCTGGCGGCGAACCCGAGGCCGACGAGCGCCTCGGCGACCTGCTCACGCACCGGCGTGCCCGCCGCCGCGGGCGCCGATCCCGGCGGGCCGGACGGCACCGGCACGAGATTCACCTTGTCCCGAAGTTCCACCACCATGCGTTCGGCGCCGCGCTTGCCGATGCCGGGCACCCGGGTCAGGGCCGCCACGTTGCTCTCGGCCAGCGCTTTGCGCAGCGCCTCGGGCTCGAGCACGGCCAGCACCGCCATGGCGAGGCGGGGCCCGACGCCGGAGACGGTTTGCAGCAGGCCGAACAGGTCGCGCGCCTCGGTGTCGGCGAACCCGTAGAGGGTCATCGAGTCCTCGCGGACGATCATCGCGGTGTAGAGCCGGATTTCCTCGCCACGGGTGAGCCCGGCCAGAGTGGACGGAGTGGCGTTGAGCCGGTAGCCGACGCCGGCCGCCTCGATCACCGTGTGGTCGAGGGCGATTTCCAGCACTTCACCGCGTATCGACGCGATCACCCGTGCACCGCCTTCCGTTGTTCGGCCAGCCGTTCGATGTACCGGCGCTGCGCCGCGGCCGCCTTGGCCTCCGCCGCCGCCATCCGCTCCAGCAGCGGCGCCCGCCAACAATGGCAGATCGCCAGCGCCAGCGCATCCGCCGCGTCCGCCGGTTTCGGCGCGGCGGCCAGGCCGAGAATCCGGGTGACCATGGCGGTCACCTGCTTCTTGTCCGCGGTGCCGTTGCCGGTGACCGCGGCCTTCACCTCGCTGGGTGTGTGGAACGCGACCGGGATCCCCCGGCGCGCGGCGGCCAGCGCGATCACTCCGCCCGCCTGCGCGGTGGCCATGGCGGTGCGGACGTTGTGCTGGGCGAAGACGCGCTCGATGGCGACGGCCGCCGGCTTGTGGGCGTCCATCCAGCGTTCGGCGGCGTCGGCGACCGCGAGCAGGCGATGGGCCAAATCCATATCTCCGGGAGTGCGGACCACATCGACGTCCACGGCGGTGACCTTCCGCCCCGACCCGCCATCGACGATGCTGAGGCCACAGCGGGTGAGTCCGGGGTCGACGCCCATCACCCGCACGACAACCCCTCTCCGGACACGAACAACTGTTCGAGAGTCTAGCGGAGGCTTGGTGTTTCGCCGCCCAGCGACACGGCCCGGCTATCCGCCGAGGCCATCGGCTTCCCGCGACGCGCCGGGCAGGCCGAGCAACTCGGGACGACGCGCACGCACCGCCCACTGGTGCGCGGGATCGGCGACCAGCCGCCGTGCCGCCAGGTCGAGCAAGCCGCTGACATTGGTCACCGTCGCGGCGACCACGCCGTCGGCGCGCGTCAGGGTGTGCTCGACCCGATAAGTCTTGCCCGCACCCCACTGCCACGCGCACGACACCTCGACCGTGTCACCGCCGCGTAGTTCGCGCTGAAAGCGCAGCACGGTCTCCAGGTTGACCGGCCCGAGGCCCGAGGCGATCAGCTCGTCGACCGACACACCCGCCGCTCGGACGCACGCGAAGCGCGCATGGTCGGCGAATTGATGGTAAGCCGCGCCGGTGACGTGCAATTGCGGGTCCAAATCGGACACCCGGACTTCGATATGGGTACTGAACGACGACACGCGCCGAACTATGCCAGCGGCCACCGACAAGCTCGGCGCAGCGACGGGGATCGGCTCCGTCACTCGGCACGGGGGAATCCGGCGTTACAGCGGGAAGGGGCGGGCTCAGTCCCTGGCGACCTGCCTTGCGAACACGGCGTGAGCACGCTCGTCGAAGAGGACGAACCGGGCCTCCGACACCTCCGTGGAGGTCGCGCGAACCGTGTCGACCGCGATTCGGGCTCCGTCTTCCATCGGCCAGCCGAAGATGCCGGTGGAGATCGCCGGGAACGCGACCGTCCGCGCCCCCAATTCGTCCGCGACGCGCAAAGATTCCCGATAACACGAGGCCAGCAAGGCCGAGCGGTCCTCCGTAGCCGACCACACCGGACCGACCGTGTGGATCACCCAGCGCGCGGGCAGGCGACCGGCCGTGGTGGCGACCGCGGCCCCGGTCGGTAGTCCCGAACCATACTGGGACGCCCGCAGCCTGCGGCACTCCGCGAGGATTTCCGGGCCACCGCGCCGGTGGATCGCGCCGTCGACTCCGCCGCCGCCGAGCAGTGCGGAATTCGCCGCGTTCACCACCGCGTCGACCTCCTGTTCGGTGATATCGCCGCGTACCAGCACCAGTTCGACCATGCTCGCATTCTGCCTCGCGCGCCGTCGGCCCCACGAGCGCGGCGAGGCCGGTCACCCAGGACTGCCGAAGCCGATTCACAGCCTGCCCGGAGGAACGGCGGCGACAATGCCGGACGTGTCAGTACTCGCTGCTCCCCCGTCTCCGGCGCCGCCTCGGATTTCTCCGGCGAACCCGGTCCTGATCCAGCAGCACGCGTTTCATCCCGGAATCTCGCTGCTACACGGCTGGCTGCCGCCGACCGTCGAACTGCTCGCAGCGGCGGTCCTGCTGGTCGCCGTCGCTCGGCGAACCAGGCGATGGTGGTTGATCCGGCTACCGGCCTGCGTGGCGGTCGGCGTCGCGGCGGCACTGGCCGCTGCCTGGTATGTCGCCGACGAGGGTTTGGCTTCCGATCCCGCGCCCGCCCGGCTGTGGGTGTGGGTCGGCGTGACCGCCGCGGCGGCAGCGGCCGCGCTGCTCGGCTGGCCGGGCGCGCACTGGTGGCGGCGCGGGATCGCGGTCATCGCCATCCCGTCGGCGCTGCTGAGCACCGGGGTGGTGCTCAACCAGTGGGTCGGCTACTACCCCACCGTGCAGGCCGCGTGGGGCGCGGTCACCGCGGGCCCGCTCCCGCAGCAGACCGACCTCTCGGCGCTGCCCGCCCTGCGTGACACCGCCCTCACCGACGGCAAAGTGGTGCCGGTGCGAATTCCCGACACGGGCAGCGGGTTTGCGCACCGCACCGAATACGTCTACCTGCCGCCCGCGTGGTTCGCCGGACCGACCCCGCCCGCACTGCCGGTGGTGATGATGATCGGCGGCGAATTCAATACTCCGGCGGACTGGATCCGCAGTGGCCAGATCATGCCCGCCCTGAACGGTTTCACCAAGGCGAACGGCGGCCTCGCGCCGATCCTGGTCTTCGTCGACGCCGGCGGCAGCTTCAACAACGACACCGAATGCGTGAACGGGCCGCGCGGCCACGCCGCCGCGCATCTGACCGAGGACGTGCCCGCCTACGTAGAAGCGCGATTCGGCGCCTCCGCCGATCCCGCGCGCTGGGCGGTGGTGGGTTGGTCCATGGGCGGCACCTGCGCGGTGGACCTGGCGGTCATGCACCCCGATCTGCTGCACACGTTCGTCGACATCGCCGGCGATCTCGGGCCGTCTTCGGGCACCGAGGAGCAGACCGTCTCCCGTCTCTTCGGCGGCGACGCCGCCGCGTGGGACGCGTTCGATCCGCTGACCGTCATGGCACGCCACGGTCCCTACAACGGCGTCGCCGGCCTGTTCGACGATCTCGTCCCGGCTGAGCGTTCCGACAACGCGAACCGGCGCTCTCCGGCTTCCGACGACGACAGCGCGGGCCTCGGTGGGCGTGACGAAGTGCCCGATTCCGGCGAAGTCGGTGCCGCCGACAGACTGTGCGATGCCGGACGCGCGGTCGGCGTCGACTGCACCGTGTACACCACCGAGGGCGGGCACACCTGGCAGTTCGCGGCAGCCGCGTTCGCGTCGTCCTTGCCGTGGGTCGCCGGCCGCGTGGGTCTGCCGGTTCCGGCCACCGGCTGAGCTTTCGGTAACCCGCTCAGCTCGCCACCGGGGCGGTTCGCGCACGGAATGTACGCCGATAGGCCTGCGGTGACACGCCGATCGCCTCGACCAGGTGCTGGCGCAACGAGGTACCGGTGGCGAAGCCGACCTCGCCCGCGATGCGATCGACGGTCAGATCCGTTGTCTCCAGCAGATGCCTGGCACGGAAGACACGCTGCTGGATCAACCAGCGGCCCGGGCTCATGCCGACCTCGTCCCGGAAGCGGCGGGCGAAGGTGCGCTTACTCATCCGGGCCCGGACGGCCAACTCGTCCACGGTCAGCGGATGCCGCAAGTTCTCCAGTGCCCATTGCCTGGCCGCGGCGGTCCCGGCCGAGGTCGCGGGTGGCACCGGCTGCTCGATGTACTGTGCCTGACCGCCATCGCGCCACGGCGGAACCACGCAGCGACGCGCGACCGCGTTCGCGACCGCACTGCCGTGATCGCGCCGCACCAAGTGCAGGCACACGTCGAGTCCCGCCGCCGCGCCCGCCGAGGTGAGGACGTTCCCGTCGTCCACGTAGAGCACGCCGGGGTCGAGGCGCACCCGCGGGAAGGTGCGCCGGAACAGATCGGCCTGATTCCAGTGCGTGGTGGCCGGGCGTCCGTCGAGCAGTCCCGCGGCCGCGGCGACGAAGGCGCCGGTGCAGATCGCGACGATTCTGGCCTCCGGCCGGATCTGCGCGAACGCGTCGAGCACCGGCTGTGGCAGCGTGCCGGTGAGAGCCGTGGTGATGTCGCAGGCCGGCAGCACCACGGTGTCGGCGGTTCGCAAGGCCCGGCCGTCGTGCGCCACCGCGATGTCGAAATCGGCGGCGCTGCGCACCGGACGACCGTCGACCGAACAGGTGACCACCTCGTATCTGCCTGCGGCACTACCGAATACCCGATTCGGGATACCGAGTTCGAAGGGATAGACCCCGTCCAACGCCAGCACCACCACCCGATGGGCCACAGTCGAGTCCGCCATGGCACGATCATATCGAAGAATGGCAATCGTGCCATTTCCTTCGTCGTCCGGGCCCGGCAGGCTGACACCCGTGACCCACATCGACAGCACCGCGACCATGCGCGCGATCAGCCAGCAGACCCTCGGCGGCCCCGAGGTGCTCACCGAAATCGAACTCCCGCAACCGGTTGCGGGCCCCGGGCAGATCCTGGTGCGGGTCCGCGCGGCCGGACTCAACCCCACCGATTGGCGCCACCGCGCTACCGCGGGACTTTTCCTGCCGGAACCGCCGTTCGTGCTCGGCTGGGATGTCTCCGGCGAGGTCGCTGCCACCGGCATCGGCGTCACCCTGTTCCGCCCCGGCGACGAGGTGTTCGGCATGCTCCCGTATCCGCACGGCCACGGCTCCTGTGCCGAATACGTCGCGGGCCCGGCCCGCGCCTTCGCCCGCAAACCGGCCGCCCTCGACCACACGCAGGCGGCGGCCATTCCGCTCGCCGCGCTCACCGCCCGGCAGGCGCTGGTCGACACCGCAAACCTCGAGGAGGGGCACCGTGTGCTGATCCACGCGGCCGCGGGTGGTGTCGGCCACTTCGCGGTGCAGATCGCCAAGGCGCGCGGGGCGTACGTCATCGGCACGGCCAGCGCACCCAACCACGCGTTCCTGCGCGGGATCGGTGCCGACGAGGTGATCGACTATCGCGAGACCGATGTCGCGGAGGCGGTCCGCGACGTCGACGTGGTACTGGACTCGATCGACGACGACAACAGCATCCGGTCACTGCGCACCCTGCGCCCCGGCGGGCTGCTGGTGTCCCTGCGCGCCTTCGGCACGGTCGACCTCGCGCACGAGGCGCAGACCCGGGGCGTCCGCGCGATCCGGATGTTGGTGGAACATGATCGCGCGGGCATGCTCGCCCTCGCCGCGCTCGCCGAATCCGGCGCCCTGCGCCCGACGATCGCCGGACTGTTCCCGCTGTCGAAGGCGGCTGAAGCGCACGCGGCGGGCGATACCGGGCGAACCGTCGGCAAATTGGTACTCACCGTGCCCTGAATGTGCCACGATCAGGCCGTTCCCGCTTCTACCATCCGAGGATGAGCATTGGTGCAAAAGCTGTCCTCGAAGGCGGGCCGCAAGATCTGCCCGCGCGCATCGTCCCGATCACCCCGCCCGGAGTCGAATTGAAGGTGCCGTTCCGCGGCGGATACGAGCACTTCAAGGTCACCCAGCGGGAGCAGGACACCCCCGAAGGGCGACTGCGCGTCTACGAGTGGTGCGAGCGCACCAAGATCGCGGAGTAGGCCCGCCTCCACCTCCCCGGCGACGGTGACGTCGGTACCCGGCGCACCGCCGGGGAGTCCACCGGGCCTGCGCTTTCAGCCGCCCGCAGATGCGGGTACCTGCGGATGAAGAGGGCTGATGCGCGAAGGACCGCGCAGGCAGACGACGTTTCTCCTGCCCATCGGACCGCTGTCGGCGCTCACCGAGTGGCGAGCCCGCTTCCGGCCACCATCTGGACGCACTCGAGATGTACCGGACCGGATGTGTGCATCGCGCCTGGTGACCTAGGACGCGGCACACGACGTGAGCGGTCACGCGAGGTCGCCCAAGTGCCGCACAGCGACCTCGGCAGGAGGACTATCCGGACAAGCTCGGGG